>JAILPU010000126.1 GCA_024699395.1 Lachnospiraceae bacterium
ACCGTGAATTCAAGGTGGCACCGCGGATAGTGTCTTTGGTAAGTTTCTATTAGTCCTTGACAGAAGTGAAATTCTGTCAAGGGCGTTTTTTTTGTTCCTATGTAAGCGCGAAAAGTGCGAAAGTCCGGGATTTTTCCCGATTCGGAGAGGATACCGGCAATGATTGGATGTCTGACACGAGGTGAGATTTTTAGACGTTTTAAGGAGGTAGTTATGATTTACAGGCCAACACTTGATGAGGCAGAAAAAATTGCAGCTCAAAACAAATACAATATTATGCCTGTGAGCTGCGAGATTCTTTCGGATTTTATAACACCCATAGAGGCGGTGAGGATTTTGAAAGGAATTTCCACACATTGTTATATGCTGGAATCGGCGCAGGAAAACGAAACCTGGGGCAGGTACACATTTTTGGGATACGATCCCGTTATGGAGATTACTGCCAAAGACGGTATTCTGAATGTATCGGGAAACGGCAAAGATACAACGGAGTGCGTAAAGCCTGTCACGTATATCAGAAAGCTTTTAAAGGAATACAGGTCGCCGAAATTTGACTATCTCCCCACCTTTACCGGGGGCCTTGTGGGATATTTTGCATATGATTATTTCGGATATACGGAGCCTTCAAGTAAAAGCGAGGTTAAGGACACAGAGGATTTCAAGGATGTGGATCTCATGCTCTTCGACAAGGTCATAGCCTTTGATAATGTAAAACAGAAGATTATCCTCATAGCCAATATTTTCCTTGATGATCCCAAAGCAAATTACGTAAAGGCTGTTGAGGAACTTAATAAGATGTGCGCCGTATTAAGAAATAAGGCAACCAAAAAGGAAGAGTCAGGAAAGCTTATGGGAGAGGTAACAGCCCTCTTTTCAAAGGAACAATACTGCGAGATGGTGGAGAAAGCGAAGAAATATATATACGAGGGAGATATATTTCAGGTGGTTCTCTCAAACAGGTTTTTTGCCCCCTTTAAAGGAAGCCTCTTTAATACTTACAGGGTGTTAAGAACGGTAAATCCCTCCCCTTATATGTTTTACTTTTCGGGAACCGATGTTGAGGTTGCGGGGGCTTCACCGGAAACCCTTGTAAAACTTGAAACAAAAGTTTTAAGAACCTTCCCTCTTGCGGGTACGAGAAAAAGAGGCACCACAAGAGAAGAGGATGAGATGCTTGAAGAGGAGCTTCTTAAGGATGAAAAGGAACTGGCGGAGCACAATATGCTTGTGGACTTAGGCAGAAACGATCTGGGAAAAATAAGCAGATTCAAAACAGTTGAGGTGGAAAAACTTCACTCCATAGAGAGATTTTCCCATGTTATGCATATCGGCTCCACGGTGAAAGGAATTATAAGAGAGGACAAGGATGCCCTTGATGCCATAGATTCTGTGCTTCCCGCAGGAACCTTATCCGGGGCACCCAAGATCAGAGCCTGTAAAATAATAGGAGAACTGGAAGGACACAAAAGAGGAATCTACGGAGGTTCCGTGGGATATATAGATTTTACCGGAAATATGGATATGTGCATCGCCATCCGTCTTTTGTACAAAAAGAACGATAAGGTGTTTGTTCAAAGCGGTGCCGGCATAGTAGCCGATTCCGATCCCGAAAAGGAATACGAAGAGTGCCGTAACAAAGCAAAGGCGGCCCTTAAAGCTCTTGAGATGGCCCAGGAGGTGGAGTGATGATACTGCTTATAGATAATTATGACAGCTTTTCCTATAATCTTTACCAGTTTATCGGTGAATTTGAAGAGAACATAAAGGTTATAAGAAACGACGAGATGACTGTTAAAGAGATAGAAGATTTAAATCCCTCCGGGATAATTATTTCCCCCGGGCCGGGAAGACCTGAGGATGCGGGATGCATAATCGATGTGATAAAAGAGCTGGGAAGGAAAATTCCTTTGCTTGGGGTTTGTCTGGGACATCAGGCCATTTGCATGGCATACGGTGCAACCGTAACATATGCGGATAAGCTTATGCACGGCAAGCAGTCGATTGTGACGATAGACAGTGACTGTCCGTTGTTTAAAGGGATTTCAGAGAAAACTCCGGTGGCAAGATACCACTCTCTGGCAGCGGATCCTGCAACAATCCCCGAGGAATTAAAGGTGAGCGCCGTCACAGACACCGGAGAGATAATGGGTGTTTACCACAAAGATTATCCTGTTTACGGAGTGCAGTTTCATCCGGAATCAATCCTTACTCCCGAGGGAAAAACAATGATTAAAAATTTCTGCGACATGAGTCGGGGATAAATATGTAATTTAAAACGGTTGTGTAACCCATGATATGGCATAGAGAAATTATGCCATAAGAAACAGGAATGGATTTTAAATCACAAGATTATGTGATTCAGACAGATGGGGACAGAATGACAGTCATAGGGAAGTATAAAAAATAATATTAATGTTTTGGAAGAACCAAATTATATGAATTGATTGAAGCGGAAAGTAAAAAAGATAGTGTAAAGTCGGATATTAAAAATTGAGTCTAAGAAAGAACAAGGAGGAAGCAAGATGATTAAAGAAGCGATTGTAAAAATAGTAAACAAGGGTGACCTGACTTATGATGAGGCATACAGCGTAATGAATGAGATAATGAACGGCGAGACAAGCCCTACCCAGACTGCGGCTTTTCTGGCTGCGCTCTCAACCAAAAGTACCCGTGCCGAGACTACGGAGGAGATAGCGGGATGCGCTGCCGCCATGAGAGATCACGCCACAAAGGTGGAAACGGGCATGGATATTCTGGAAATCGTGGGAACGGGAGGAGATAACGCAGGAAGCTTTAACATCTCCACTACCACCGCCATTGTTTGTGCGGCAGGGGGAATTAAGGTTGCCAAGCACGGAAACAGAGCGGCTTCATCCAAATGCGGAACCGCTGACTGCCTTGAAGCTTTGGGAGTAAATATAGATCAGAGCCCCGAAAAATGCATAGAGCTTTTAAATAAGGCGGGAATGTGCTTCTTCTTTGCACAGAAGTATCACACCTCCATGAAATATGTGGGAGCCATAAGAAAAGAGCTGGGCTTCAGAACAGTATTTAACATACTGGGACACTTAACAAACCCCGGAAGTCCCAAGATGCAGCTTTTGGGTGTATATGACGAATATCTTGTGGAGCCCCTTGCGAGAGTTCTTATAAGTCTCGGTGTA
>JAILPU010000193.1 GCA_024699395.1 Lachnospiraceae bacterium
AAGAACATATAAAAAAATATTTAAAGCATTCTCGTTTTCAACAGCTCCGAAAATACTCAATATAACAAGAACATTAAGAAGTGAAAAAATACCCGTAACATGCTCTTTAACATCCGATAGTAAAAAAGCAAACAGGCTTATAAGAATACCAAATACAACTAATGCAAAAACAATTATGGCAAATGCACCTTCAGCCTTAGGAACATATACGGAAAATTTATGTACCTCATAAGCAGGAGAAACAAATCTATCGGAAAATGATTCTCCAATCCCGAAACCATCGAATGCGTCCTTAACAACAATCACCAGGAGTGCAATCGCAGCGCACGGAAGTAATGCCGAAAGAAAGGATTTTATATTGTCATAAAGGCTGTAACCGTCTTCACCCTGTACCAAAAGAATAGCAACAATAAGTCCTAACCCCGAAAAGAAAATATTGTCCCAGCCGATAAGGAACCCCACTACTCCGCCTGCCAAAACAGCATAAAGCACTTTAGATGGCTTTTTAAAAACAGGGATAAAAATGTACAACATCAATCCCAAAAGGAGCAGTTCAAGATTTGATGAATTTGCCGCAATACTTTCATTTATAAAATAAGGACTGAAAGAAATATACGCAACAACAATCAATGCCGCTAATCTTCCGCTATATGCATTAACAGTTTTCGCAATCAAGGCAAAAGCTATGGAAAACAAAATAAGATTAACAACATAGCTTACAATAGTAATGCGACTGATACCGACAATAGCATATAATCCCTTTATGATTAATCCATATAAGGCATTAATACCTTTTAAACGTACCCTAAAAGGGTATGGCCCAAGAAAAATAGAACGGCCCACAATACTTTTTATTTTATCCGTAGAATACCCTGCTATACGTACAACAAGAGCACCTGCCAGCAATAGAGCCATGCAGATGCCATTTGTAACATCAGATATCCTCCCCCATGTATTCTTCCCCGATGTTTTGGTACCTATGTGAAAAAGTACCGCACTCATCAAAGCACCCAGAATAACAACTACAGCCGTGACTAAGTACTCCGCGCCTGAGGGAGCATCGATTAAAGGCATTACGTAGCGGTTGGCACCTATGATGATAACGCACAATATAATTATAACTGAAATAAACCAAATAGTATAACCTAGGGTGTTCTTCCTGAAAGTAACTTTCATTATCCGGATTCCCCTTAATTATAGAGATTCCGATTTGTCATCGAGAACCTTTTCTATATTATATCTGGGTCTGTGCTTGACCTCCATATAAATCTTTCCGATGTATAATCCCACAAGGCCGATGGCAATAAGCTGAATTCCTCCCAAAAACCATATGGAAATAATAACCGAAGTCCAACCGGCCTCAACATGACCGGTAAAATATGAAATAAGTGCATATATACCTGCAAGCACAGCCAGAACACATATAAATATTCCAAGGCCCAAAACCATGCTTATAGGCTTAACGCTGAAGGATGAAATGCCGTTAAAAGCAAGGGCAAGCATCTTTTTCAAAGGATACTTGGATTCTCCCGCAGCGCGTTCCTTACGGTCGTAATAAACACAATCTGTCTGATATCCGATAAGAGGAACCATTCCACGCAAGAAAAGGTTAACTTCCTTATACTCGGAGAAGTTTTCAACCGCTCTCTTTGACATAAGTCTGAAATCCGCGTGGTTGTAAATGGTCTTAACGCCCATGGCATTCATAAGTTTGTAGAATCCCTGAGCTGTGGCTCTCTTAAAGAAAGTATCGGTGGTTCTTGCTTTTCTCACACCGTATACAATGTCATTGCCTGCGTGATACTTGTCCACCATCTCCTCTATAACAGCCACGTCGTCCTGAAGATCGGCGTCGATGGAAACAGTAATATCGCACATATCCTTGGCGGTAATAAGACCTGCAGTAAGCACATACTGATGTCCCACATTGCCCGCCAATTTATCTCCAAACACCATGCCGGGTGTCTTCTCGTGTTCTTTTTCAATAAGTTCCCAGGTCTTGTCACGGCTTCCGTCGTTGACAAACATAATAAAACTGTCGTCGGAAATTTTTTCCTTCTTGATAAGATCCTGTAAAACCCCTCTCAAAGCATCGGCCGCCATCTCAAGAACGGCCTCTTCATTATAACAAGGGACAACTATCCCCAATCTGTCCATTTAAGTATCCTGCCTTTGTAATTATTCGTCCCAGTTATGGTAAACAGCCTGTACATCGTCATCTTCGTCAAGAATATCAAGTATTCTGTTAAGATTCTTAATGGCTGTCTCGTCTGTAAGTTCAACGTAATTCTGAGGTATCATATTAACCTCTGCACTCATCATGGGAATCTTGGCATCCTCAAGAGCTTTTCTTACGTTTTCAAATTCATTGGGATCGGTAAGAATCTCATAATCCTCATCATTGGCTTCAAAATCCTCGGCGCCGGCGTCAAGAGCCAGCATCATAAGATCGTCGGGATCCATATCGCACTCTTCCTTGTCGATAACGATCTCACCCTTTTTGTCAAACATAAAGGATACACATCCCGGAGTACCGATATTTCCCTGTCCCTTTGTAAAAGCACTTCTTACATTGGCAGCGGTACGGTTCTTATTGTCGGTAAGAGCATCAACGATGATGGCAATACCGTTGGGTCCGTATCCTTCATAAGTAATATATTCGTAATTAACGTTTCCGCCTTCGCCTGCAGCCTTTTTGATACCTCTTTCAATGGTATCGTTGGGCATGTTATTGGCCTTAGCCTTTGCAATAACAGTAGCAAGCTTAAAGTTATTGTTGGGATCGGGACCGCCTTCCTTAACGGCTACTGCGATCTCTCTTCCGATAATGGTAAAAATCTTACCCTTTGCGGCATCGTTTTTCTCTTTTTTGTGTTTGATATTGGCAAATTTTGAATGTCCTGACATCTTTATCTCCTCGTAAAACTATTTTCTTCACAATAATATCACTTTTTTGCGTTTTCTTCAAGATTGTTCGGGGTTTTGTGCGTCTTTGTCACCAAAACGCTGGATATTGTTTTATCCGTCACCTTAAGAATCTTAAAATTATATCCTTCATAGTCAAAATTGAACTCTTCCCCCACTGTGGGAACATGTTCAAGTTTTAACATCATAAAGCCGTTGATGGTCTCCATCTCATAGCCTTCAAAGGAAATATCAAGTTTTTCCTCCAATTCGTCAAGGGAAGTAAAACCGTCAATTACATAGGAATCGGTGCCCCTCTCCTTAATAAGCACATCATCCTTGTCGTACTCGTCCTGGATATTACCCACAATCTCCTCAAGGATATCCTCCATGGCCACAAGTCCGTCGGTCTGACCGTACTCATCC
>JAILPU010000206.1 GCA_024699395.1 Lachnospiraceae bacterium
GCCCCGACACCCGAAGCATCACATCATTTTGCGAAATCCGTAAAATCGCCATGCATCATATCGTATATGACATGCAGAAATCCGAATATAATAATAGGGTCCGGTCCAATCGACCGGACCCTTAGTCCTAGACTTGATATATCAGTAACGATTAAGCAAGCTCTGAGAAGTACTTAATTGTACGAACCATCTGAGATGTGTAGCTGTTTTCGTTATCATACCATGAAACAACCTGTACAAGGTTATCCTCACCAACCATTGTCTGGGTAGCATCGAAGATTGAACCATAAGTTGATCCTACGATATCGCTTGATACGATCTCATCCTCGTTGTAACCGAATGACTCTGTAGCTGCTGCTTTCATAGCTGCGTTGATCTCTTCCTTAGTTACGCTCTTCTCTACAGTAGCAACAAGGATTGTTGTAGAACCTGTAGGGGTAGGAACACGCTGTGCAGAACCGATGAGCTTTCCGTTAAGCTCAGGGATAACAAGGCCGATTGCCTTTGCAGCACCTGTTGAGTTGGGAACGATATTTACAGCACCTGCACGTGATCTTCTGAGGTCACCCTTTCTCTGAGGACCGTCAAGGATCATCTGATCACCTGTGTAAGCGTGAATTGTGCTCATGATACCGGACTTGATTCCAGCGAGATCGTTAAGAGCCTTAGCCATGGGAGCAAGGCAGTTTGTTGTACAAGAAGCTGCTGAAATGATTGTATCGCTAGCCTTAAGAGTCTTGTGGTTAACGTTGTATACGATAGTAGGAAGATCATTACCTGCGGGAGCAGAGATAACAACCTTACGAGCACCTGCATTGATGTGAGCCTGTGCCTTCTCCTTAGAAGTATAGAAGCCTGAGCACTCAAGAACTACGTCAATCTTAAGCTCTCCCCAAGGGCAATTGTTTGCATCGGGCTCTTTGTAGATCTTAAGGGTCTTACCATCAACTGTGATGGAATCCTCGCCTGCTGATACAGTGTCAGCCAAAGCGTACTTACCCTGTGATGAATCATACTTCAAAAGATGTGCAAGCATCTTAGGGCTTGTGAGATCGTTGATTGCTACTACTTCATAACCTTCTGCACCAAACATCTGTCTGAATGCAAGACGACCGATACGGCCGAATCCATTGATTGCTACTCTTACTGCCATTTTAGATTCCTCCTAAAAATTGAATGTTTATTATATTCCGGTCACGACAGCTCTGTTTCATACTGTCTGTATCCCTAGAAATTTCAACATACCCATTCTACATAATTTTTGATGATAATTCAAGTAAAATTTGTTCCTGTTGCGTATTTCGTATAATTTGAATGATTTGATATTATTTTGACAAGCATTTTTACATATAATTAACAAGAGAGCCACTTGCATTCTTGTATAACATTCGAAGCATTTCACCACTTTTAACACTTGATTTTAATTCCACATAATTGCAAAATATAATGTGGTTGCAAAAAAATGTAATATACATAACCATGTTGTGAATAATCAAACAATGATATGCGCCAACCATACATATTAGAATTAATAGCAAATAACAGATTCATTGGCAGCCGAAGCTGTATATAAACAAAATCCAAACAACAATTAACAGAAAGAACACGAGGAAACAAAATGAGTATTTTATCCGATTGCCATATGCACTCCCACCACTCCGGGGACAGTGAAGCTCCCATGAAAGACATGATCGAGCAAAGCATAGCGCTTAATTTTAAAACCATCTGCTTTACGGAACATATGGATATGGATTTCGTTGAGTCTCCCGGCGTAACCAAGGAAACATTCCTGTTGGATGTGAATTCTTACCGCAAGGAACTTATGGAACTTAAGGATTTCTACTCCTCCAAGATAAAGGTTATTTTTGGTGTGGAAGTAGGGCTTCAGCCCCATATTGTCAAAGAAAACAGTACCTTTGTAAAAGAAAACAATTTCGATTTTGTAATCGGTTCCTCCCATCTTTGCAACAAAAAAGATCCCTATCTCGCCTCATTCTTCGAAAACAGGTCCGACGAAGAGGGATACAGGGAATATTTTGAATCCGAATATGATAATATACTGGTTAACGACTGTTTTGACGTGTACGGTCACCTGGATTATGTGGTAAGATACGGTGCCTCAAAGGACACGAATTACTCTTATAATAAGTACAGCGATATATTCGATATGATACTTAAAGCACTTATTGAGCGCCAAAAGGGAATTGAAGTAAATACCAGCGGTCTTGCCAAAGGGTTAAGGAGTTTCCACCCTTCTATAGATGTCCTTAAAAGATATAAGGAACTGGGTGGAGAAATCCTCACTGTGGGAAGCGATGCACACAAGCCCGAAGCCATAGGATATGCTTTCGACAAAACCTGCGAACTCATTAAAGAATGCGGCTTTAATTACATCACCGTCTTTGAAAAACAAACTCCGAGTTTTGTAAAAATTTAACTCAAAACCTTCTTAAGTTCGTCCATAAATGTATTAACATCTTTAAATTCCCGGTAAACCGATGCAAATCTAACATATGCAACGGCATCCAGATCCTTGAGCTTATTCATCACAAGCTCTCCGATAACCTGGCTGGGAATTTCTTTTTCTTCCATATTAAAGACTTCGTTCTCAACCTCATCCACAATACTTGTAATTTCCTTTGCACTTACAGGTCTCTTGTGGCAGGCCCTTAAAACACCGGCTTCTATCTTGGCACGGTCGTAAGTCTCTCTGTTGTCATCTTTCTTAACTATAATAAGAGGAATGGTCTCTATTTTTTCATATGTGGTAAAACGCTTTCCGCAATCATCACAGACTCTGCGTCTCCTGATGGAGCTGTTGTCATCCGCCGGTCTGGAATCGATAACCCTCGTATTTTCATGTGAACAATAAGGACACTTCATTTTATTTTCCTCCCATATATGACAACTATTTTATATAAATCAAAATCGATTCATTCAATATAATTCAGCTTTAAAACGCCGGACGTACCTAACGTTCATTATAGAATAATCTGACAATCATGTCAAATTACTGTCACTGCTTGTCCCCCATTAGCTGTTGGTTTCTTCTTCCACGTCATCGTCCAATTTCTTCATCATCAAAGAGGGTAAAAACAGGATTCCCCAAATAATCCATCCCAAGAATCCACCCAGCACATTCATGAGAAGATCGTCCACCTGGGCATACCCTCTTTTCATAAAAAACTGGCAAAATTCCACTGCAAAACTCACAAAAAAAGAAAAGAAAACAGTGGCAAAAATGTTTCTCCATCCCTTTCCGATAAGAGGGAAAAAGATTCCCAAAGGAACAAAAAGAAGAATGTTTTCTATATGATATGCATTTTTTCTGTCGTTGGTCCCCATATCCTTCAAAATCGAAAGATCGTATCGCATTAAAGACGACGTCTCCCTGCAAAAAAGTGTTATATGAAGTATGACACCGACATATACCAACGTAAGTACAATACCCATGACCATGAGTGCTTTAGTATTTTTCTTTCTCATAAAGAAGCAAAGAAAAAACATAAACACACATACAGGGATAAGTCCCTGCAAAACCAAAGGCATATGCATTACAGTCTGTGTAATATCCCTAATTATAAGATCAACCATTATACTTATCCCATTTATGCACAGCTGCATCCCATCTGGCTTTATCTTCAAAAAGTCTGTCGTTCATCCATCGAACGGCATCAGATATACCGTCTTCATCAAAGCTAAAAGTATTGCTCTCCTTCTCGGAATCCGGCGTGGTAAAAAAATTAAAGGGTTCCGGCCAGATTGTGGCTTTCAAAACCGTTTTCTTTATATCATTACCGTTCTCGTCTTTTTCCTCCGAAGTTTCTTCCCACTTTTCAAGCCTGTAGCGCATTCCGCTGTCGCTTCCGGTAAACTCCGATTTTTTCAAATATCCTATATATAAAATATCCTCAGTGTTAATCATATTTTTAATTATACCCCCACACTCTTTACGTCGATGTGGGTTATTCGATTACTGTCCTATTTTTAAATCACCCCCACACTCTTTACTCGATGTGGGTTATTCGATTACTGTCATATTTTTAAATCACCCTCACACTCTTTACGTCGATGTGGGTTATTCGATTACTGTCATATTTATCGCACCTATGCACTCATTATGTCGATGCGTTGGCGCTTATTTATCTGATTATAAAAACGGGCATGTAACAAAAGCTACACGCCCGCATCCATTACATATTCTTTTGCAAAAATGAAGGAATCTTCAAGGAGCCTTCCTTTATATTGCTGGAAATATCAATAGGCTTCTTAATATCCTTGATAACAGGCTTTACTGTCTCGTGACCTTCTCTGGCTGCCTGTGTATGCTCGGCTACGGCAGCTGCGAAATCAGGCCTTTCTCCGCTGTTCTGAGGAGTGTTGAAAGGATTTCGTCTCAGATAAGGATTTGCTTTGGTTCCCTTTAAACCGATAGTGGGATCCTCAAGACCTGTTGCGATAACCGTTATGCTACAGGTATCAGGCTCGGTGCCGGTATACTGGGCGCCGAATATAAGGTTGACATTGTCTCCCACAAGTTCCTGCAGATACTGGGAAGCATCGGCAACATCTCCGAGAGTAACATCACCGGATACATTAAGAATGATATCTGTGGATCCGCTGATAGTGGTCTCAAGCAAAGGTGACTCGGCAGCAATCTTAACAGCCTCAAGCGCCTTATCGTCTCCTTTACCAACACCGATACCGATGTGAGCCACGCCCTTGTCACGCATAACCGTCTGGATATCCGCAAAGTCAAGGTTAAGAAGTCCGGGAACATTGATAAGATCGGTAATTCCCTGAACAGACTGTCTCAATACCTCATCGGCCTTCTTCAATGCCTCGGGCATTGTAGTTCTCTTGTCAACTATCTCAAGAAGCTTATCGTTGGGAATAACGATAAGAGTATCTACATTGTCTCTGATTCTGGAAATTCCACCTAAGGCATTCTCCATACGAACCTTTGCCTCAAATCTGAAAGGCTTCGTAACGATACCTACTGTAAGGATTCCCATCTCCTTGGCAATCTTGGCAACAACGGGAGCTGCACCTGTTCCGGTTCCGCCACCCATTCCACAGGTAACGAATACCATGTCAGCGCCCTCAAGAGCAGCCTGAATATCTTCAGCACTCTCCTCGGCAGCCTTCTCACCGATTTCAGGCTTGGCACCTGCGCCAAGACCCTTTGTTAATTTTTCACCTATCTGTAACAGTTTGGGAGCTTTACATAACATAAGAGCCTGCTGATCGGTATTGATACCGATAAAATCAACTCCTACTATATTCTCTTCCACCATTCTGTTGACCGCATTATTTCCTGCACCGCCGACTCCGACAACGATTATTTTTGCCGCAGAAGCGTCTTCATTGGTCTTTATCTCAAGCAAAGCTAAAACCTCCTTCATAGCTAAAGCTCTAATCCGCATAAAACTTCACATAGACTATCATATAATCATTTTTGAAAATTATCAACCAGTTTTTTCGCTCAATCCGGATTAAAGGTAAAATTAGTATTCAATTCATCATATTCCTTCATATCGAGTGTTCCGCTCTTGCCTTCAAGGTTTGCAAGAAACTCGGGCAACAA
>JAILPU010000282.1 GCA_024699395.1 Lachnospiraceae bacterium
TTTTTAAAGATACTTGATATATGATTCTTAACTGTTCTTTCACTGATACTGAAGTAATCTGCTATCTCTCTGTTTAACATTCCTTTTGCTATACAAACAAGAATTTCATATTCTCTGGGTGTCAGGAGATTAACCTTAGAAAGACTAACATCTCTTGCCACAAGTCTTGAGTTAAGTTCGGGAATAAGTGATGCCTGAATATACATTTCTCCCTTCATAACAGAATTGATGGCATTCATTATTTCATGATAACCGGAGTCCTTCATAATATATCCGTCGAAACCGATGTCGTAAGCTTTCATCAAATATTCGATTTCATCATGAACTGTGAGGAAGAGAACCTTAACAGGAATATGTTTGGACTTAATAACTTTTAAGACATCAAGCCCGCTCATAATGGGTAAATTAATATCAAGAAGCAAAACGTCTACCGAAAGTGACTGAAGCTTGTTGATACATTCTTCTCCGTTTACAGCTTCTCCAACTATTTCAATAGAACCATCATGTTCAAGTAATTGTTTAAGACCTTCTCTCATAATGGCATGATCATCCACAACCATAACCTTAATTGACATAGAAACCTACCTAAATTTATTTTTATATATTATGAAATAGGACTCTTTGAAGGAGTACCTGCTTTTCTCGGATAAGTTTTGGGACAGGGTTTTATCTTATCACATAGAACTATAGTCCTTCCCATATCCGAAGAGGGAAGATTAAATGACACTACTGTCGGTTTATCGCAACCAAGAATTTTTAAAGCATTTTGAGATGAATTAAGTTCCTCTAGGCAATCACCCTTATAAGCGATAAATTTTCCCCCCACTTTTACAAAAGGAATACATAACTCCGATAAGGTACTCATATTGGCAACTGCCCTGGAAGTACAAACATCAAACTTTTCTCTGTAATCGGAATTCCTTCCGAAATCCTCGCTTCTTCCATGAATAAAATCTATATCCGTAAGATTAAGTTCATCGGCAACAAGCTTCAAAAAATTAATCCTCTTATTAAGAGAATCCAAAAGTGTAAGTGAAAGATGAGGATACATAATTTTTAAAACAAGGCCGGGAAAACCGGCACCGCATCCCACATCAATAAGGGAATTAATCTTATTAAGATCGAAGGCTTTTACAATACTTAGACAATCAATAAAATGTTTTTTAAAAACCTCATCAAATTCCGTAATGGCAGTAAGATTAATTTTTTGATTCCACTCCGTTAACAAACGGTAATATGTGATATATTTATCTATGACATCACTGTCAGGTTTAAAACCAAGTTCACAAAGACTGGCTTCAAATACCGATGTATTATAATCTGACAAAACTCCTCCATTTAATGACACTAAGGTCACATT
Source organism: Lachnospiraceae bacterium (assembly GCA_024699395.1). Taxonomy (GTDB): domain Bacteria; phylum Bacillota; class Clostridia; order Lachnospirales; family Lachnospiraceae; genus Acetatifactor. The sequence continues at coordinate 1,361 of JAILPU010000282.1, forward strand.
CACTATTGTATAATAAACGGATGAAAAAATATAGCTTTTTTATTTATTACTGAGATAAACAAGTAAAACAGAAATATCCGCAGGTGAAACACCTGAAATTCTTGAAGCCTGACCTACACAAACAGGTCTGAACTCTTTTAACTTTTGTCTGGCCTCAAGTCTCAAAGAAGGAACATCATCATAATCGATATCCTCAGGTATTTTCTTACTCTCATTTTTCTTAAAAGCTTCAACCTGATGTTTCTGTCTCTCGATATAACCTTCGTACTTTAATTCAATCTCAACCTGCTCGATAACTTCCTTGGGAAGAGAAGGTCTCAAAGGATCTATATCCTCAAGCATATAATAATTTAACTCAGGTCTCGAAAGAAGATCCGCAAGGGAAACTCCCGTCTTAAGAGGTGCGGAGTTTTTGGACTTAAGAAAATTAAGGATATGTTCACTGCCTCCCACAACAGTTTCCTTAAGACGCTTTATCTCTTTGTTGATCTTCTTTTGTTTGATAATAAGTTTATCGTAAACTTCTTCCGAGACAAGACCGATATCGAAACCTATTTTACTGAGACGAAGATCCGCATTGTCCTGACGGAGTAAAAGTCTGTACTCAGCTCTTGAAGTCATCATTCTGTAGGGCTCATTATTATCTTTGGTAACAAGATCGTCAATGAGAACCCCGATATAGCTCTGACTTCTGTCCAAGATAAGAGGCTCCTCACCCATAATCTTAAGTGCGGCATTTATACCCGCAATAAGTCCCTGGGCTGCAGCTTCCTCATATCCGCTGCTTCCGTTAAACTGACCGGCTGCAAAAAGACCTTTTATCTTTTTAAATTCCAAAGTGGGCAAAAGCTGATTTGCATTGATGCAATCATATTCGATAGCATAAGCATTTCTTACGATTCTGCAGTTCTCAAGACCGGGAACCGTTCTGTACATTGCTATCTGAACATCCTCGGGAAGTGAGGAACTCATGCCTCCCACATACATTTCGTTTGTATATAAACCTTCAGGCTCCAAAAAAACCTGATGTCTTTCTTTATCGGCAAATCTTACAACCTTATCTTCAATGGAAGGGCAATACCTGGGACCGGTTCCTTCTATGATACCGGCATAGAGAGGAGATCTGTCAAGATTGTCCTTTATGATTTTATGGGTTTCGTTATTGGTGTAAGTAAGCCAGCAGGACACCTGCTTTTTCTGGATAAAATTAGGATCCGTGGAAAAAGAAAAGGGAACAATAATCTCATCACCGAACTGCTCTTCCATCTTTGAAAAATCAATGGACTTTTTATCAATTCTGGCAGGAGTTCCTGTTTTAAATCTTCTTAATTTGATACCCATCTTTTCAAGTGATTCTGTAAGATGAGTTGCAGCCTGAAGACCATTGGGACCTGTATAGGTAATGGATTCGCCGCAAAGGCAACGGGCTCTCAAATAAGTTCCGGTACAAAGAACAACAGCTTTACAATTATAAACTGTACCGGTAAATAATTTAACGCCTTTAACTTTTTTATTATCTCCTTCTTCATCCCAGAGAATTTCACTTACCTCACCCTGGCGGACAAAAAGATGTTCTTCGTTTTCCAAAACCTTTCTCATGGATCTTGAATAATCGCTTTTATCAGCCTGAGCTCTTAAGGAGTGAACCGCAGGTCCTTTGGAAACATTGAGCATTTTGGACTGGATAAAATTCTTGTCGATATTTTTACCCATCTCACCACCCAAAGCATCTATCTCTCTCACAAGATGGCCCTTTGAAGATCCGCCTATATTGGGATTGCAGGGCATAAGAGCAATACTGTCTATACTTACCGTAAAAATAACGGTTTCAAGACCAAGTCTCGCACAGGCCAAAGCAGCTTCACATCCTGCGTGACCGGCACCTATTACACAAACATCAAATTCTTCACAATATTGTGACATATAATCCATCCTCTAATTTATCATTTACCCATACAGAAGCTTGCAAATACTTCATTTATTACATCATCATCCACATTCTTTCCTATGATCTTCGCAAGAGAAGCGTAAGCATCATAAAGATCTATGGAAATAAAGTCCTCCGACATTTCCAGAGAAATACTTTTTTTAACATTATCAAGACTTTCCAAAGCATCCATCAAAGCATTTTTATGTCTTGTATTGGTAATAAGAAAATTTTCCTCTTCTATATTTTTGGAGAAGAACATTTTACAAATCTTCTCTTCCAACTCTTTTATACCTGTTTTATCTTTAAAAGAAGTTACAACGGTATCCCACTTCTTAAGATTATTCTTTTTCTCTAAAACCGAACTTATATCATCACCTGATATTACAGGAGAAAGATCGCTTTTATTAAGTATAAAAATAACATTCTTATTGCCAAGGAGTTCAAAAATAAGATTGTCATCTTCATCAAGTTCACGGGAAGAATCCATAACATATATGATAAGCTCAGCATCCTTCGCATACTTTAAGGACATTTCCACACCAATCTTTTCAATCTCATCATCGGTGGAACGGATACCTGCAGTATCATGTATGTTAAGACAGATGCCCTTTAACCGAATGGTTTCGGTGATAACATCCCTTGTGGTTCCGGCAACGGGAGTTACTATAGCTCTCTCCTTTCCCAAAAGAATATTAAGAAGTGAACTTTTTCCCGCATTGGGTTTACCAACGATAACGGTATTAATACCGTTTTTGATAAGCTCACCGTCGTTTGCGGTGGATAAAAGAAGAGATATCTCTTTATACAGATTGTCTATGATTACTTTAAGCTTTTCTCTGTATCCCTCAAGAGATATGTGTTCCGGGTCATCAAGAGCTGCTTCTATAAAAGCAGTTTCATGAAGTATAACACCCATAAGCTCATTTATTTTATTATATAAATCTCCTTTTAAATGAGCAATAGCATTTGCACCAGCTTTTTCATTGAGAGAACTGATAAGATCCATAACAGCTTCCGCACGGGAAAGATCTATTCTTCCGTTAAGAAATGCTCTCTTTGTAAATTCTCCGGGTTCAGCGAGACGTGCTCCCGATTTAATAAGAAGATCCAGAATTTTTTCCGTTATCTGCACACCGCCGTGGCAATTAATTTCCACCACATCTTCTGTGGTATAACTTTTGGGTGAAAGCATAAGAGATACCATTACTTCGTCGATTATCTTATCGCCCTCTGCAATAAACCCGTAATTGATTGTATGACTTTTACATTCCTTAATAAAATGTCTGTTACTTTTACTAACAAATATCTTATCAGCTATCGCAACAGATTCCGGACCGCTTATCCTTATAATGGAAATTCCCGATTCAGAAAGAGGGGTAGCTATTGAAACAATTGTATCCTTATACATATAAACTCCAAACATCAATATTGTATATGTAATATGTTCGATTATGATATTAAATGATTGTGTAAAGAAGTTTGTGTAAATACTTCTTCTAAGT
>JAILPU010000299.1 GCA_024699395.1 Lachnospiraceae bacterium
CAAAAATGTTTAGATTTCAGAGCTGATTACGATTTCAGAGCTGATTACTCTCCGACAACTACACCTTTAAAAAACAAAAGCGCCTGCATTTGCAGGCGCTTTATCTATCATGACTATTTAATTAAGTTATGCACTTTTGCGCAAAATCGCAATATGTTGTATCCTTGTCACCGTCAAACCACTATATCTGGCGCATGGTTGGAAAGAGCAAAACATCTCTTATGGCAGGGCTGTTGGTGAGGAGCATAGTGAGACGGTCCAGTCCATAGCCAATTCCCCCGGTAGGAGCCATTCCTATCTCAAGAGCATTTAAGAAGTCCTCATCGGTATGGTTTGCTTCCTCGTCTCCGGCATCTGCCAGAGCATCCTGAGCCTTGAAACGCTCTCTCTGATCGATGGGATCGTTAAGCTCTGAGTATGCATTACACATCTCCCATCCGTTTATAAAGAGCTCAAATCTCTCAACATAATCGGGCTTGTCGGGTTTACGCTTTGTAAGAGGTGATACTTCCACGGGATGATCCATTACAAAAGTAGGCTGGATCATCTTGTCCTCGCAGAACTCCTCAAAGAAGAGATTGAGAATATCTCCCTTCTTGTGGTGATCCTCGAACTCAACGCCCTTCTCCTTGGCAAGCTTCTTGGCTTCCTCATCGTCCTTTACCGTATCGAAATCTATTCCTGTATACTTCTTAACGGCGTCAAGCATTGTTATACGCTCAAAAGGCTTACCGAAATCAAGTTCCACGTCGCCGTACATAAATTTGGTGGTTCCCAAAACCTCTGAGGCAACGTATCTGAACATCTCCTCGGTAAGATCCATCATTCCGTAGTAATCGGTATATGCCTGGTAAAGCTCCATCAATGTAAACTCGGGGTTATGTCTTGTATCAAGTCCCTCATTACGGAAAACTCTTCCTATCTCGTACACTCTCTCAAGACCGCCTACGATAAGTCTCTTTAAGTAAAGCTCCAATGAAATTCTGAGCTTAAGATCCTCATCAAGGGCATTGAAATGAGTTTCAAAAGGTCTTGCAGCGGCACCTCCGGCATTGGCTACCAGCATGGGTGTCTCTACTTCCATAAAGTCCTTCTCGTCAAGGAAACGTCTTATGGTGCTTATGATCTTACTTCTCTTTATAAATGTATCCCTGGCATCCTCATTCATTATGAGATCCACATATCTCTGACGATACCTCATATCGGTATTGGTAAGACCGTGATACTTTTCCGGAAGAATCTGAAGTGATTTTGACAGAAGTGTCACTTTGTTTGCATGTATTGAAATCTCTCCCATTTTGGTTCTGAAAAGAAATCCTTCAACACCAACTATGTCACCCATGTCATATTTTTTGAAATCAGCGTAGGGCTCTTCACCCAAAGAATCCCTTGAAACATAAAGCTGTATGTTGCCGGGCTTATCCTGAACATTTCCAAAGGAAGCCTTACCCATTACACGCTTACTCATAAGTCTTCCGGCAATGCTTACGTTAATGGGTGATGCATCCATGATTTCACGCTTCGCATCATATTCCAGATCTTCTTTGCCGGCTAAAAGCTTCTCCTCAAGGGCGCTGTACTCAGCCTTTGCATCTGTTGAATGATGTGTAACATTATATTTTGTAATCTTAAAGGGATCTTTGCCTGCTTCCTGAAGTGCGGCAAGCTTTTCACGTCTTACCTTTAAAAGCTGTCCCAGATCCTGTGTATTGTTATCTGCCACTTTTTTTACCTTTCAAATATATAATTAGTTGCTTCTCTGAATATCAAGAATCTTGTATCCAAGTGTTCCGGCCTGTGTCTCGACCTCTACAATCTCTCCTACCATTTTGCCGATAAGAGCTTTGCCCACAGGGCTCTCGTTTGAAATCTTTCCCTTGATACTGTTAGCTTCGCTGGAACCCACAATCTTAAATGACATTTCCTCGTTAAACTCCATATCAAGTATTTTAACACTACAACCTATATTGATCTTATCAAGATCGACTTCGTCTTCGTCAACGACCTCAGCATTTTTTAAGAGTTTCTCCAACTCCTCGATTCTGGCCTCAACGTCACGCTGCTCATCTTTTGCAGCATCGTACTCTGCGTTCTCGGAAAGATCTCCCTGCTCTCTTGCTTCCTTAATCTTCTGAGCGATCTCCTGACGCCTGTTTACCTTGAGTTCATGAAGTTCTGCCTCGTATTTCTGCAGACCTTCGTAGGTCATAATGTTCTTCTTTTCCATAATCTTTGTGCCTTTCCTGTTATTATAGCGCTTTTAAGTGCCCAATTATCCGCTAAAATTATACCCACCGCTTTATAAATTGTCAAGAACTCCAAGAAGTTCCGAGAGGGTATTAAGTTCGTTAATTCTCCGTCTTATGGCTGCTGCCCCGCTAAGCCCGAATACATACCAGGCCATGTGCTTTCTCATTTCTCTGATGCCTATATACTCGCCCTTAACCTTCACCAATAATTCGGCGTGGCGCCTTATCATTTCCTTCTTTTCCTCAAGGGATACCTTTATCGGTTCCTCTTTTCCTTCCAGATAATCAAGGATTTCTTTAAATATCCATGGATTACCTCTGGAAGCTCTTCCCACCATTACGCCGTCGCAGCCTGTTTCCTTAAGCATTCTTTTGGCATCGGCACCGGAACAAACGTCTCCGTTTCCGATTACGGGAATGCTCACTGCTTCCTTTACCTTTGCGATTATCTCCCAGTCGGCTTTTCCCGAATAGTACTGCTTTGATGTCCTTGCGTGAACGCTAACCGCACTCACTCCCGCTTCCTCTGCAAGTTTTGCCATTTCCACCGCATTGATACAGTCGTCGTCAAAACCTTTTCTTATTTTGACAGTCACGGGTTTATCCACAGAATCCACCATCTTTTTCATTATCTCATAGGCAAGACGGGGATTCTTCATAAGAGCGCTTCCCTCGCCGTTATTAACCACCTTTGGAACGGGGCACCCCATATTGATATCTATTATCTCAAAATCCATGGGCTCGATTTGGTGTGCCATGGCTCCCATTATTTCAGGGTCGGAACCAAACAACTGGATTGAAAGCGCCGACTCCTTCGGGTCTGTCTCCATTAACTCCATGGTGTTTTTATTCTTATAAAAAATGGCCTTGGCGCTCACCATCTCACTGCACACCATTCCGGCCCCCATTTTGCTTACAAGCAAACGAAATGGCAGGTCTGTTACTCCTGCCATGGGTGCAAGTATTATATTATTTTTTAATACCACATTTCCTATTTTCAGTTCAGGCATTTTCAGTTTTCCTTCTCACAGGCTTCCCAGTCGATTTTTTCATGAAGGATAAACACTCTGTAAAAAAGTGACAGGGATTCAAACAATTCCTGACGGTTTCTTCTGATTTCTCCCACCAGTAATCCCGAGCTGATCTCATCGTAATAGATGTCGTCATCATCGGCGTTTGTCTCCATATTGAGGTTACCCTCCTCGTCAAATACCATGGTGAAAATTCCTCCCACCTCCTCGGTGAAAAGGACACATATTATATGGAGCTCATCCTTAATGGAATCGGGAATCGCCTTAAACTGCTCGTTAAAATAATATTTTTTCTCATAGGCGTTGGCGCCGCACAATACAATCTTTTCCATAATTCTTAAAACTCATATCCCAGTGTTGCTGCCATAACTGCTTTAATGGTATGCATTCTGTTTTCTGCTTCATCAAATACAACAGATGCTTCGGATTCGAAAACTTCATCCGTCACTTCCATTTCCTTAAGCCCGTATTTCTCGTAAATCTCTTTACCTATCTTGGTTTCAAGATCATGGAAAGAGGGAAGACAGTGCATAAATATCGCTTCTTTACCTGCATTTTCCATTACTTCTTTGGTTACTCTGTAGGGTGAAAGAGCTTCTATCCTCTCTCTCCACACCTCGTCGGGCTCTCCCATACTAACCCACACATCGGTATAGATTACCTGTACATCTTTGGTTCCTTCCTTCACATCCTCTGAAAGAGTAATGCTTCCTCCTGTCTCCAAAGCAATCTTTTTACAGGTTTCCACAAGTTCATTCTCGGGGAAATAATTCTTGTTGGTACATGCGGTAAAATGCATACCCATCTTGGCACATGCCACCATCCAGGAGTTGGCCATATTATATCTGGCATCTCCCATGTATGTAAGCTTTATTCCTTTTAAGTATCCGAAATGCTCTCTTATGGTAAGAAGATCCGCCAGCATCTGGGTGGGATGGAACTCATTGGTAAGAC
>JAILPU010000302.1 GCA_024699395.1 Lachnospiraceae bacterium
CATGTTTGAAAAAGACAACACTGTCATTTATTCCTTGGGAAACAAGGGAAGAGATGCTTTTGCAAGACAGGGCTATACGGTAAAAGCTTCCTATCCTGATGTTATGGAAGCACCTATGTATGCAGACGCCGTAGAACTTACCAACACCGTTTTAAAAGATTTTGAGAACGGTGAGATCGGTGAAATCTATATAGCTTATACATTCTTTAAAAATACAGTAAGCCATGAGCCCAGACTCTTAAAGCTTTTACCCGTGGAGTGCGCCAAAGAGGATAACTCCTCAGAGAAGGATGAGTATGGCGGAGCCATTATGAATTTTGATATGGAAGATTCGGCGGCTATCGATTTGATGATTCCCAAGTACATATCAAGTCTCATCTACGGAGCTCTCATGGAGGCGGTTGCCAGTGAAAACGGTGCCCGTATGCAAGCTATGGATAATGCCACAAGCAATGCGGAGGATATGATTCAGAACCTGTCCCTTATGTACAACAGAGCAAGACAGGGCTCCATTACTCAGGAGCTTACAGAGATCATAGCCGGAGCCGAGGCAATAGGATAAAGGGTTTATTAATTATTTGTTGTGCCCCCCGTGGGCGGAAAGAGGTAGAGATGGCAGGAGAAAATAAAGGAAAGATAACCCAGGTCATCGGAGCCGTATTGGATATCCGTTTTGACGAAGGTAAGCTGCCTGAAATAAATGAAGCAATCAGAGTTCCCCAGAAAGATGGCGGTGAACTGGTTGTTGAGGTTTCCCAGCATTTGGGTGACGACACCGTAAGATGTATCGCCATGGGTAGTACGGACGGATTGGTGCGCGGTATGGCTGCGATTGCAACAGGTGCTCCCATTTCTGTACCCGTTGGTGAAAATACATTGGGAAGAATCTTCAACGTTCTGGGTCAGCCCATAGATAACAAGCCGGCTCCCACAGGAGTTGAATATGAGCCTATACACAGAGCGGCACCTGAGTTCAAAGAGCAGTCCACCGAGACGGAACTTCTCGAGACAGGTATTAAGGTCGTTGACCTTCTCTGCCCTTACCAGAAGGGTGGTAAGATTGGTCTTTTCGGCGGTGCCGGAGTTGGTAAGACGGTTCTTATTCAGGAGCTTATCCGTAATATCGCAACAGAGCACGGCGGATATTCCGTATTTACAGGTGTTGGAGAGAGAACCCGTGAGGGTAACGATCTTTATCACGAAATGACTGAATCGGGAGTTATTGATAAGACCACCATGGTGTTCGGTCAGATGAACGAGCCCCCCGGAGCAAGAATGCGTGTAGGACTTACAGGTCTTACAATGGCAGAATATTTCAGAGACAAGGGCGGAAAGGATGTCCTTCTCTTTATTGACAATATCTTCAGATTTACCCAGGCAGGTAGTGAGGTTAGTGCCCTTTTGGGACGTATGCCTTCTGCCGTTGGTTACCAGCCCACACTTCAGACGGAGATGGGTGCACTTCAGGAGAGAATCACATCTACCAAGAATGGTTCAATCACTTCGGTTCAGGCCGTATACGTTCCTGCGGATGACCTTACCGACCCTGCACCTGCTACAACCTTCGCACACCTTGATGCGACCACGGTTTTGTCCCGTTCCATAGTTGAGCTGGGTATTTATCCCGCTGTAGATCCTCTTGAGTCAACCTCACGTATATTGGATCCCAGAATTGTGGGTGAGGATCATTACACCACAGCGAGAGGTGTTCAGGAGATCCTTCAGAGATATAAGGAACTTCAGGATATCATTGCAATCCTTGGTATGGATGAGCTTTCCGAGGAGGATAAGCTTGTGGTATCAAGAGCACGTAAGGTACAGAGATTCCTTTCACAGCCTTTCTTTGTGGCAGGACAGTTTACCGGTCTTGAAGGTAAGTATGTTCCCATTGCAGAGACAATAAGAGGCTTTAAGGAGATTATTGAAGGAAAGCATGACGATATTCCCGAGAGTTATTTCCTCAATGTGGGCGGCATCGACGACGTACTGGCAAAGGTTAAGAAGTAAGGCACAGGTGAATATAATATGGCAGAGAATAATGATTTCTTACTGCGCGTGATAACACCCGAGCGTGTTTTTTATGAAGGCAAAGTGGAAATGGTTGAATTTAATACTACCGAGGGCGAGATCGGTGTTCTTCCCGGTCATGTCCCCACTATTGCTGTTATCAAACCCGGTATTCTTACGATATATGAGGCAGAGAAGAAACTGGCGGCGCTTCATTCCGGTTTTTGTGAGATTCTTCCCGATAAGGTGACAATCCTTGCAGAGGTTGTGGAGTGGCCTTCGGAAATCGACAGAAAAAGAGCCGAAGAGGCTATGAAAAGAGCCGAGGAGCGCATTAAAGACAGGACGGAGCAGACAGATATTGTGAGAGCGCAGACAGCGCTTTTACGTGCCATTGTTCGTATAGAAGCACTGAAGTAAAATGAAGAAATTCTTTATAAAGATAATATATTTCATAATTGTTTATATGGTTTGTCTTATAGGGATGAACCTGTTTATGAACAAAGATCTTAATAACCTGACACAGGAGCTTAAAGCTCCTTCATTGCCCACGGTGGTAATGAACTGTGATGGTATCAGATACAATACACTCTATGGCTATACAGGGGAGCAACAGATATCCCACATGAGAGACTGTATTTCGGTGATACCCTCTGACAGACATGTCAGGTTTTTTGTTGACACTTATTCACATCAGCTTTTTGATCTTTCTTTTCAGGTGAGGAGCGTTGACGGTGAAAGACTGATAGAGGATACCGTAGTGGAGGACTTTGTCCAGGATAAAAGTACGGTCACTGTTGACATTAACCTTAAAGATCTTTTGAGGCAGGATGAAGAGTACTGCCTTATCATTAAGCTTTCCACAGATACTGACACAGATGTCAGATACTATACCCGTTTTGTGATGAGCGATGATCTTGCCCCCCATGAGAAGCTACAGTTTGTTAAAGACTTCCATGAAAGGACCTTAGGTCTTAAGGAGGGGGAGGAGATTGCAAAATACTTAGAGAGCGATGAATCCCTTCAGGATAACAGATCCTTTAATTACGTAAATATTCATTCTTCCTACAAGATGATTACATATGACGGCTTTCAGGTAACAAGAGCCTCTACCCCGGTTTTACAACTCACCGACGTAAGGGGGCAGACTGCTGCAATGACTCTTTCTTTTGTGGGTATCCACGAGGATAACGGAGAGAGAATACAGTTTGATATCTGTGAGCATTACAGGATAAGATACACCGAGGAGCGTATCTATCTTCTTGATTATGAGCGCTTTATGACACAGATTCCCGATGAAAGCAGGTTCTGTGCCAACGATAAGATTATGTTAGGCATTGTTTCGGAAGAAGTGCCCATGATGGAAAGCAGTGAGGGAAACGTGGTTGCCTTTTATGAGGCGGGAGCACTTTTTGCCTACAATGCACCCACCAACAAGCTCGCTCATATTTTCTCTTTTTATGATGATAACAACAGCGATATAAGATCGAGACATAATGAGCACGCTGTTAAGATATTAAATGTTGATGATGAGGGTGACGTAAGTTATGCCGTTTTCGGTTATATGAACAGAGGCCGCTATGAGGGTCAGGTGGGCGTTCAGCTTATGAAGTACATTGCCTCCAACAACACCGTGGAGGAGAAGGCTTTTATTGCCTATAACCGTTCCTATGATGTCCTTAAGCTTCAGACCGACACCCTTTTGTACGAGAACGCCGAGGGACTGGTTTATCTTTTCCTTGATAACATGCTTTACTGTGTTTCCGATAAGGATAAAACAATGGAGCCCATTACGGATATGGACGCAGATGATTCCTTCATGGCTTCCGCAGACAATCGTGTGGTTACCTGGACCAAAGGTGAAGGAGATCTTGGGGACCAAATGGTAATCAGGGATCTTGAAAGCGGTTCAGAGTTTTCTTTCAAAGCAAAGAGCGGTGAATATGTTAAAAACCTTGGATTTATTGATGACGATATTGTATACGGTATTGTTAAAAAGAGCGATGTCTATACCGACAATACAGGTAAGAAAACAATGCCAATGTACAAGATTGTTATCTGTGATACCGAGGGTAAGGTTTTAAAGAATTATGAGACTCCCGGGGAATATATTCTTTCCTGTTCGGTGATGGATAATCAGATTTCATTAAAGAAGGCTGTGAAAAACGAAAATCTGTCATATTCTTATACCGAGGACGATCAAATCATTAACAGTGAGACGGAGCGTGTTTTCAAAAACAATGTGATCGGTCTTGATATTGAGGCGTACAAACATTTCGTGGAGATTCAGGTTACGAATCAGATTAATACCAAAACTCTTATGAGGCTTACCCCCAAGGAGGTTGTATTTGAAGGGGAGAAGCTTATGTCTTATCAGCCTGTCTTTGAGGAGGATGTTTACTTTGTTTTCGATCCCTACGGATTAAAGAGTATGTCAAAGAATGCCAATACTGCCATAAACAGGGCGTATGTTTTAAACGGAAGCGTTATGGATTGCTTTGGCAATACCATCTGGTATAAGGGTAACAGAGTCAGCAGAAATCAGATTATGGCCATTAAGGAAAGACCGGTGGAGGAGGGTGAAAGTTCTCTTTCGGTGTGTCTTAACTGTATTCTGGAATTAAACGGTATTTCCTTTAAGACAGAGAGTTATCTGGCAATGGGAAAGGATGTGAATATGATTCTTTCCGATAATCTTTCGAACGCCAGGATTATGGACCTTTCAGGATGTTCACTTGATTCGGTTCTCTATTTTGTAAACAGAGATATTCCGGTATTGGCTATTCTCGACAAGGAGGACAAGGTGGTGCTTATCACCGGTTTCAACGACCAGAATGTGGTTATAATGGATCCTTTGGAGAACAAATTGTACAAAAAAGGAATGAATGACGCAGTGGACTATTTCATGGAAAACGGAAATCATTTTATTTCATACTACAAGGCGGAGTAACCGGTTATATATTTGACACATAACGATGCAGAAAATCGACGTTATTATTTATGCTGATGGAGGCATAGGGGAATAAGATTTGTTTAATAAAACGGAGTGTTTACAATCTGAGACATTAGGCGAAATGCCCGATTATTGATGAGTTGAAGCAATATAAAAAGGCTTGATAAAATGAATTGTTCATTTTATCAAGCCTTTATTTGTGCGGAGCACTTAGCGAGGTACTGTCGAGCTTAGTGCGTGCCATGCAAAATCACTTAGCGAGGTATTTTCGAGCATAGTGATGTTTGCAGTGCGGTAAAGAATTTGTCGGATGAAGGTCTCGGGGTTTTCAGACCCTTTGGAGGGTATCCGGTTCCTGTCAGTCTAAAAAATCTTACTGAACTTCCAGTTCTTTGTTTCTGTACTTATTAACGATGGCCTGAATCTTTTCCACAGGATTAAGAAGATCGCTGATGGAAGAATCATGGTTCAGGGTGTCGATAATGTATGCGATGTATTTGCTGAGATCGCAGCTTATATACCATTCTCTGTTGAAAAGCTCTTCTGACTGGTAGATAAGGTTGGTGGTGAGGATCTTATCGATATAACCCTTGCTGAAAGCGTTATCAAATCTTTCAAGACCGTTGGTGAAGAGACCGAAAGTAGCAAATACGAAGATTCTGTTTGCCTTTCTCTTTTTAAGTTCTGCAGCAACTTCAAGAACGCTTTCACCGGATGAAATCATGTCATCGATGATGATCATGTCTTTGCCTTCCACACTTGAACCAAGGAATTCGTGGGCAACGATAGGGTTTCTTCCGTCCACAACCTTTGTGTAGTCACGTCTCTTATAGAACATTCCCACATCAAGACCAAGCACGTTTGCGATATAAACCGCACGTCCCATAGCGCCTTCGTCAGGGCTTATGAACATCATATGCTCAGCATCAATCTTGAGGTCGGGCACATTCTGTAAAAGAGCTTTTATAAACTGATAAGAGGGCTGTACAGTTTCAAATCCGTGAAGAGGTATTGCGTTCTGAACTCTGGGATCGTGGGCATCAAAGGTGATGATATTGTCTACCCCCATGTTTACCAGTTCCTGAAGTGCGAGAGCGCAGTCAAGGGATTCTCTTGATGTACGCTTATGCTGGCGGCTCTCATAAAGGAAAGGCATGATTACGGTAATTCTTCTTGCTTTTCCTCCCACTGCGGAGATAATTCTCTTAAGATCCTGATAATGATCGTCGGGTGACATGTGATTCATATATCCCGACATTTTGTAGGTCATTGAGTAGTTGAGAACGTCCACAAGGATATAAAGGTCTGTTCCTCTGGCTGACTCAAGGATAACTCCCTTCGCTTCACCGGAACCGAACCTGGGAACCTTTGTCTGCAATACATATGAGTCTCTCATATATCCTGCAAATGCAAGAGATTCTTTGTGCTCGTTTTCTCTTTCCTCACGCCACTGAACCAAATATTTGTCGACCTTTTCTCCCAAAGGCTTGCATCCGTCCATGGGAATGATGCGAAGGGAACCAACGGGGATGGTTTCGAGATTTCTTTTTTCTTCACGTAAAGGCATTAAAGTAGTCCTCTCTTTCTTGTGCTGTAAATTAAAAGGATTGACCCCCAATATTACTTTTTACGTTTAAGCATCATGCGGACATCGTTGCCCGTGAGCTTAAAGAATTCATAATAGGAACTGATTCTGGAAAAAGTTCTGTCCGAATATCGTTCCTTTAATTCCTCCAATGAAAGATTGCTGGAGATTATGGTGGAATTATGTCTTATGTGCCTCTCATTTATACAGGAAAAGAGCTGGGCCGACACAAAGGAATTGGTAAGTTCGCAGCCCAGATCGTCTATGATAAGCAGGTCACAATTATATATGTCTTCATATAATGCTGTTAAGGAATTTCTTTCCTGGGGATTGAAAGCATATCTTGCGAGGGTATCAAAAAAATTATTTGCCGAAAAATATATTACGGAATAATGCTTTTTGAGAAGCTCATATGCGATACATCCCGACAGGTAGCTTTTGCCAGTACCCACTGTACCATAAATAAAGAGATTGCGGTAGTCATGTTTAAAGTTTTGTACAAAATTTGTACAAAACTCCACGCACTTCTTAAGCCTTGTCAAATTCTCACCTGTCTGATATTCGTATGACAGTGTCCCAAAATTCTCACGGCTTATAAGTGAATAAATATTTGACTGTTGATAAAGGAATTTTAACTCCCTTTGTCTGAAACAATGGCATTTTTCTTTAATACCGTCTTGACCTGTTATATATCCCGTATCCTTACAGTCTGCACAGACGTATATGGGATCCAGATAATCCTCTTTAAAACCGTGAGCCAAAAGAAGCTCTTTTTTCTTACGGGAAATTTCATCCAGAGACTCGTGAAAATTGTTTTCGGTATTATCACTGCCTTCCAATAAAAGACGCATCTTTGAAGCACAGAGTGCTCCGTAAGATGCGTTTAATTCCTTCAGTTGTGGGATAGCCTCATAGACTTTTGCCTCTCTGTCGGCAAGTTCGGCCCTGTTGGAATCCCTTATCCATTCATATTCCCTTGTTATGGAATCATACTGGTTTTTGGAAAGTGACACTTTTTTCTCCTTTATTATCAGTTCCTTAAGAGCTCTTTTTCAAGGGCGTCGAAATCGTAATCGTTCTGGGGAAACTGATTAAATTTGTTGGAGGGATATGAAGCACGGGGAGACTGGGGTCTTGCGACTGTTTCCTTTTTGCGGGAATGCTCCTCGTCAATCTTATCGATGTCTGATTTTTTGGTGACATTCGCAGCCTTCCAGTTGGCCAGAATTCCCTCCGCATATTCAAAGCGGTGCTTGTCCGTAGCAAGAGCGCACCTGCCGCATGCCTCCAAGATAATATCAAGAGAGAAACCGTATTCCTTGCTCCATCTGTTGATATATTCCATCTCCTTGGGTGTGGGTTTGTTGGAACGGCCCAGTTCGTTCATTATACTGTAAACACTGCTGTTTCTTTTCTGTGTATATTTTACGGCCTGGCGTCTGTTGGTAATGCCTTCCTCAGCCCAGTTAACGGCAACTTTTTCTATATATTTAAAGTCCTTTTTGTCAAGCTCGATACAATACTCAATAAGGTATCCTATGAGTTCAAAAGAAAAACCCAGAACGTCATTTATATAGAAGACGGATGTTATCTCATGTCTGGAAAGAGGACGCCCCATGTATTGTTCGCATACATCCAAAAGTTCTTTGGTCTCTTTTTTCTGTTTAAAATCAGAAAGCTCCGCGGAGGAGTAAGCAGGCTTAATAAAAGGATTGGGACTGCTTTCGAACACAGGATGTCTTATGGAAGAAATATTGGTTATCCTGTCCTCGGGCATGGTATTTTCTCCGGGAATAATTCCTGTGGGAACAATGCCTGTGGGAATAACACCTGCGGGTCCCGATACGGTTATCTGACCGTTGCCGGGTCTTCTGGTGGATGAGAGCTCATTGAGCCTTATTCCCGTAAGGTTTCCGAAGCTGTCATAATCCAGAGCGATAAGAGAATGCTTTTCCCAATATTTAAGAGCCCTTACAATGTCCTTCTCCGTGTGATTAAAAAAGTCTGCCATGTCGGAAACACTTGTGACCTGACCGCATCCTAACATCCTTAAAAGGTAGAGATACACCTTAAGCTGCGCGTCGTTGGCATCCTTCATATACTCATCGATAAATCTATTTGATATAGCCGTTACATCCTGAGATGTATTGCTGTAAATTTTCAAATGTGCCATGAAAACCTCCCTTTAAAGAGAGGGGTTAATGATGTTGGAAAACTAAACCCTCAAAGTATTTCAAAGTATATCATAGGGGGACTGAATTGGAAATAGTTAAATATTCCGAAAAATTAAGACATTTTAAAATGCCCCCTCATTGTGGAAAATGTGGAAAATGTGGATTCTTTTCGGAAAGCCTTGGAATATATGGGAATCTTTCCAATAAAATATCCACAACCGGTTTTTTGGGAAATACCCTACCGATTGTGGATAATGTGGACAGATCAGATTCCTAATATATTTTCCCCTATTTTATGCACATCTCCGGCTCCCATAGTTATCAACAAAACGCCATTTATGCAATTTTCCAAAAGGAAATTTTCAATCTCATCAAAGGATGGAAAGTAGTAACATTCTTTACCGAGATTTCGTATATGTTCGGCAAGAGTTTCGCTTGAAATACCTAAAGTATCCGTCTCTCTTGCGGCATATATATCCGCCAGTACCACTTTGTCAGCTTTGGAGAGAACACTCGCAAAGTCTTCCATAAGAGCCTTGGTTCTGGTGTAGGTATGGGGCTGGAAAACGCACCACAATGTTTTGTGAGGAACCTTCTCGGCAGCCGAAAGTGTGGCTGCAATTTCGGTGGGGTGATGGGCATAATCATCAACAACAGTAACGCCGCCTATGGTGCCTTTGTATTCGAAACGTCTCTTGGTACCCCCAAAGGAGTTTATGGCTTTAACGGTTTTTTCATTGTCAAGGTTAAAGAAGTCACTTAAAGCACACACCGAAAGGGTATTTGAGATATTGTGAATTCCGAAGAGGCTTAACTCAAAATCGGTTTTCTTGTTGTCCTTGGTTGAAACCATTGTGAAGGAAGGGTGACCCGACGCTGAGAAACTTATATTTTCCGGATAATAATCGTTTGTTTCACCGTAGGAATTAACCTTGTTCATACCGTAGGTTATAATTTTACATTTGGCATCCTTTACGATTTCTTTGTAATCCGGGATATCTGCATTTATAATGATACATCCCGAGGTATTGCAAAGGTTTGCGAATCTTGTGAAGGAATTTCTTATATCATTTATATCCTTAAAGAAGTCGAGATGATCCTCATCCACATTTAATATAATTTCCACCGAAGGGAAGAAACTTAAAAAGCTGTTTGTATATTCACAGGCCTCTGCCGCAAGAAAAGGCGAGTTTCCGATGCGGACATTACCCTTTATGGAATCAAGGATGCCACCCACCAAAAGTGTGGGATCTTCTTCGTTGGCCATAAGTACTTCACTTACCATGGAGGTGGTGGTGGTTTTTCCGTGGGTACCGCTCACCGCAATGGAGTTGGGGTACTGCTTCATTATTTGCCCCAAAAGATCGGCTCTGTAAATATAAGGAATATTCTTTTCGCGGATTGCTGTAAATTCTATGTTGTTTTCTTTTACTGCACTTGTGAGAACACACAGATCGTAATCGTCGGCGATGTGGGATCTGCTCTCTCCGTAATATACGGTGATGCCCTTTTCTTCCAGGTGTGTTGTCACATCGGATTTAAGGCGATCGCTTCCGTATACTTTAAAACCTTTATGAGCCATGATCTCTGCAAGACCGCTCATACTGATTCCGCCTATTCCCAAAAAGAAAATTTTTAATGGCTTGGAAAAATCTAGATTATACATTTTTAATGCTCCGTTCTGCAAAAATGAAAAAAACTAAACATCGAGATATATTATAGCATTATGCCCGAAAAATACAAATGTATTTAAAAATGGATAAGCCGTTTTTGTTCCTTTTTTTAAGTATATATGATATACTTGTGATATAAATTCAGATTTTTTCGGGGACGTGGTACAAAAGGGAGTAATTGTGCGCCCCATATAAGGAAATTTCTGTGAAATAAATATTTGAGGTGACCGGATGATCAAGAAAGAGATGATTGCCATGTTATTGGCAGGAGGACAGGGAAGCCGTCTTGGGGTACTGACATCCAACGTGGCAAAGCCCGCTGTCGCATTTGGCGGCAAATACCGTATCATTGATTTCCCTTTATCCAACTGTATAAACTCGGGAGTGGATACGGTAGGTGTTCTTACACAATATCAGCCTCTCAGGCTGAATATACATATAGGGATCGGAATTCCCTGGGACCTTGACAGAAA
>JAILPU010000049.1 GCA_024699395.1 Lachnospiraceae bacterium
ATAATCTAAATATTTTATTAGAACGATGCCATGATATACATGGGCTTACGGTAAAACACGTTATCAAAATCATCAACGCAAAAATCCCCTTCAATATCACCCATAAACATAGCTTCCGTAAGAGTTCTTGCCCCTGCTATAAGTGATGAGAAAAGTGAGATGTCCATTTTAATATAATTTTCGGAAGGCTCCAAAGAAAGCTTTGAAACAACCGTGTCTTCCCCTTCTTTGTAAGTCACCTTAAAGGCGCCGTTATTTTCGGCTATCTTTTCATCCTTCAGGCAAATAACAAATTCGCCCGAACCTTTGTAGGATGCTTTCTTAAGGACACTTTCGGCATTTATAACCCTTATCATACCAAAGGGATAGAGGGTTCTGGAAACAGCTCCGAAAGACCACTCCGGGAGCACATGCTCAAGGTTGGTATCCCTGGGCATATTGATGGATACATGAAGAAAATCTGCGGCATAAGTTCTTAAAAGTCCAAGCATGGCTTTCAGCGCATCAATATCTTCAAAAACAAACTGCCTGCAACAAAGATTTCTCTCTGTTCCTATATCAGTGGCAACTCTCATATAACCTGTGGCAATACCCGATTCGTTTTTGTACACAAAGTTATACTCTGTGCCCTGCAAAGGAGACGCCTTGGTAACCCATTCGAAGCTGTCTTCTGTGGGCGCTGTCATACAATTATATCTTTTTTCCCAGCAGGAATATACTTTCTTTACGTCATTAACTGCCTTATCCCTGTTAGTCTCATCAATCATATATATCTGACCCTTTGTTTTAAAAAAGGGAATATGTTCTAATCTTATCTTGTATACTTCCATATCACAGCAATTCTCGTAACCGAATTTCCTGTAATATGCTGTGGAAAAGGGATAGAGATAGGAAAAATCCATGCCCTTTTCATACATCTTGGGAAGTGCATAATCAAAGCAGGCTCTTATGCCCCCGTTTCTTCTGTACTGGGGTGGCGTGGATACTCCTCCGATACCTGCCATTTTGCACATACTGCCATCGAAATTCATCTCAAAAAAAGGTATATAAATACAGCTGGTCATGGTGGTGTCATCATCAAGAAAAGAAGCCACCCTCCAGTCATCAGGTTCTTTATCCTCCTCGTTATCCCCCGGAGGATCCAAAGGAAGATTAAAAGCTATGGAAAAAAGTTCATCAACTTTCTTATATTCGTTATTCTTTACATCTCTTGTAATCATAATTAACCCCTGTAAAAAAATCCTTTATAATTATACTTTTTATGGCGGTCACTTTCAATATCTATTGAAACAATCTCGGCTATTGAAACATATTCGTAACTCAGTTTTAGCATACATGATTTTGTTAAAAAAAGCTCCCCGGAAAACTCCGGGGAGCCGTTTACTTTAAAAGTTTTTATTAGTTTGCTGCAAGGAACTCAGCGAGCTGATCGTTAGCAGTCTGAACTACATCCTCAGCACCGTTGTCATTAAGTTTCTTAATGAATCCTTCAAGTACATCGTCGGGATCAACTGAACCCATGTCAAGAGGAAGAGCATACTCAGCAGAAGCGTTAGCTACAGCTGCACACTTATCGGAGATCTCTTCACAGTTCATTGACCAACCAAGAGTAGGAAGTGAGTAAGCGTTGCCGTAGAACTCACGGAACTTATCCTGGAAGTCTGCACCCTGACCTTCCTGAGGAGGAAGAAGAGTTACGTTACCTGTACCGTTGATCCAAAGTGAGTAATCAGCATGCTTATCAGTGAATACTGCCTCACCCTCATCGTTAAGATTGTAGTGAGTTCCCTCTACACCGAAATCAACAAGTGTGAAGAGGTAAGGATCAGTGTTGAGAAGGTTAAGGAACATCATAGCTCTCTCAGGATTCTTGGAAGCTGTTGAGATAGCCATCATAGCACCCTGTGAAGTTACAGTGTTTGTGAAAGCAGGTGAAGTGGGAACGAACTGAACATCGATTCCACGCTCTTTTGAAACCTGTGCCTCATAACCGAAAGCATATGACTGAGTTCCGATGAGGTATGAACCCTCAAGCTGATGATTTGTTCTTACAGAAGCTGACTGCTCAGAGTTTGTAACCTGAGGATCAATGTAACCTGCAAGGTAGTACTCACGTACCTTCTTAGCATAGTCCTTGAACTCGTCAGTAGCGAATCTGTTTACAAGTGTTGTGCCGTGTGCGCCGGGCTTTGAAGGATCTTCGGGATTGATTGACTCATAAACAATCTCAGAAGTATCGCCTGTTACACCGTAGCAGTTTGTAACCATCTCTTCCAAAACAGTACCTTCGGGAAGAAGAGGATAGAAATCATCACCGAACTTCTCTTTTGCTGCAGCGAAGATGTCGCCGAAGTCAAAGAAGCTGCGTGACTTAATGTCATCAAGTGTGTAACCAAGTTCCTCGAGCTTTGTTACGTTTACGTCCCAGCAGTACTGAGCGGCTGTATCCTTGAATCCGGGAACAGCGTAAACACCACGTCCGTCAGCGCCGTCTACTTCAGCACCAATCTTAAGAACCTCGGGAAGGATATCCCATACTTCCTTACCATACTTCTCGATAAGGTTGTTATCGGGATCGTCAAGACGTACATAGTAACCGTCCTTAGCGAAAGGACCGTACTCGTTTGCTGTCCATGAGCAGGTGAAGTAGATATCTACATCATCGCCACCCTGAAGGGCAAGTACAGCGTTGGTATCAAAGTCACCCCATGTTCCCCAAACGGGCTCAAGAGTAACATTGAGTTTCTCATCAAGATAATCATTGATAGCAGCGAGTGCCTCGCTGTCATCTGTTACGTTAGCACCCTCGAAATACATCTTAAGTGTTACATGTTCCTCAGGTCTGCCAACCTCAGCAACCTGCTCCTCTTCTGTTGTCTCCTCAACAGATTCCTCAACAGATGATTCAACTGATGACTCTGCAACGCTTGATGCAGGCTCTTCGGTCTTACCGCATGCGCTAAGAAGGCCAACTGTCATTGTACCAACAAGCATAAGTGATAAAGCTTTTTTCATTATTTATTCCTCCTTGTAATTTATGTAAGCGACTTTATTGTCGTTCTTACCATAATGGTTTGTGGCTTATTTTGTTTATTAAGCCAAATTCGTTTACATTTTAACCCTTGACTGAACCGATTGTCAACCCTGCTATAATGTATCTCTGGAAGAAAGGATAAGCAAAGGTGATTGGCACCACAACGAATACCACAAGGGCCATTCGAAGGGTTGAACTGGGAAGCTGAGAAACTACATTCGCAACCTCGGCACCGATCTTAGCCGAGTTCTTAACCAGGAAGTCAACCTGGCTCTGCATCTTCATGAGAAGATACTGAAGGGGAATGAATTTAGCATCCCTGATGTAAAGCATTGCAAGATACCAGTCATTCCAATATGCCAAAGCCGTAAGCAGTGAAACCGTAGCAATACCGGGCTTGGTAATGGGAAGAATGATCTTAACAAGAGTTCTGTACTCTCCGCTTCCGTCGATTGCAGCCGCCTCTATAAGTTCCTCGGGAATCGAGGAAGAGAAGAAGGTTCTCATTACGATGATATAAAAGGGGCTTACAAGAGCCGGAACTATAAGAGCCTGATAATTGTCGGAGAGACCCAAAAGCTGTTTGCACACCATGTATGTAGGTGCAAGTCCGCCTCCGAAAAGAGTGGTGAAAAATGCGAACATTGTGAAGAAGCTTCTGAATTTAAAGTCTCTTCTGAAAAGCGCATATGCATAAAGGATGCACATTGTGATGCTCACAAGAGTTCCCACTATAGTTACGAAAAAGCTGTTGAAATAACTTCTCCAGAGCTGGTCTCCCATCTTGAATACATAATCATAAGCGGTAACCGACCACTCGCTGGGGAAGAAGGAATATCCTATCTGTCTGATACTCTGCTCAGATGAGAAGGAAATTACAATAACAAACACAAAAGGAATTATGCACAATAATGCAAACAAAATAAGAACTATATTGAATATAATCTCTGCGGGGAGTCCCACACTCATGAGATTTCTCTTTCTCTTTTTAATAAATTTCTTAGCCATTGTTACACCTCTCTCTAGAATAGACTGCTGTCTTCGTCAATCTTCTTGACTATCGTATTGGCGATCATAATACATATAAAGCCTATAACGTTCTGGAACAGGCTGGCCGCCGTGGAGTTACTGATGTTATTGGTTTGCATCAGCGCTCTGTATACGTAGGTGTCAATGGTCTGTGTAACGCTGAACAAAGGTCCCGAGTTCTGAGGGATGTTGTAGAAGAGACCGAAGTCAGAGTTAAATATTTTACCGATATCCATAATAAGAAGAATGGATATCATAGTTCTCAGGTTGGGAATGGTAACGTATTTTATCTGCTGCCATTTAGTAGCGCCGTCAATTGCTGCTGCCTCATAAAGCGAGGTGTCGATACCGGTTATGGCTGCCAGATAAAGAATTGTGGAGTAACCTGTGTTTTTCCAGATACTGCTTAAGGTCAGTATCACAGGCCATGGTTTCGGGTTGTTGTAAAAGTCCGTTGCCGCTCCGAAGTGCTCCAACTGGAATCTTGTGATAAGTCCGTTTGAAGGATCGAGAAGCGCTGCTACAAAGTAGCTGGCTACAACCCAGCTTATAAAGTAGGGGAAGAACATCAGTGTCTGATAGGTCTTTGCCACAAATTTATGAGTAATCTCATTAAGCATTATGGCGAAGGATACTGAGAGAATCAGTCCGCACAATATAAATACCAGATTGTAACAGACCGTATTCCTTATGAACTTCAGCGAGTCGGTGGTTGCAAATATAAAGAAGAAATTCTTGAATCCCACCCACTTACTGTGAATGACGTTGTTGATAAGAGTCGGTGCCTTGGTGTACACCTTGTAGTTTTTAAAAGCTATGACTATTCCAAAAAGAGGAATATATCTGAGAAGTATGAGCCAAATCGACGTAGGTGCTACCATCGAAAGCAAAATAAGAGTCTTTTTGCGATCTTTGTGCTTTTTCCGTCTGCCTTTTAAGGCTATGGCTTTTGTTTTTTTCTCGTCCATTGTTTTCACCCTTCCGCCCTGTCGGTGGGCTCTTCGATATAATCTCTATTCGACATATTTATTATATCTGTAGGGTAAAAAAGTGTCATTAAATGCGATTGTCATTATTTGTAAAAACTTGTTTCATTTAACCAAAAAGAATATATAATTTATGCCGGAATTGGTCAAAAACCCCGTTTTAATCGTCATTTTGAGCATTATTTGGATAAAATTGTGCCCAAAACCCGTCAAATTGCCATAGGAAGCAACATCTAATATGTATATATTAACTGCTTTCTTGTCAGACCATACTCGGTTTCGCAGCTTCCCTTTTTGTTAAACGTAACAGTTTTTTCATTTCTGTCCACTGTGACGGTGGCGTAACTGTCGTAATTTGTTCCCTTCACCTTGTCCCTTATAAATTCGGAATACTTTAAAGTGACATCGTCTATTCCGGCACAGTCCACGGTGACAAGTATCTGCCCGGGATAATCCACGGGATTTGAGAGGAGACAATTGTGATAATGGCCACCGAAGTAGCCTATGAACTCTCCTTTTCTTTTTCCAAAGTCCGCGACAGCTTCAAGCATCCCCATGGGCTTTCCCCGTTTTGACCCGCTGTCGGACATAACCTTATATTTTCTGTTAATCTTTTTACCTCTTATAAAGGCTTCCGTTATATCGGCGATTATATTTCCCTTTATAAAACTTCTTATTCCGAAGCCTCCGAAAAAATCCCACTTGTATCCCATGTTAAGCGGCATCATCCATCCGGGAGAATTGTGAAGGCACACCATCACACCGTAATCATCGGGAGTCTGTAAAAGGGTTCGAATATACCAGTCAATCTGATTCTGCGAAAACATTTCATGATTGCGTCTGCACTTATAGGTATCCCCGTCCTTCAGAATCTCACTGTGCTCATACTGGTTAAGTACTATGAGGCGTATGCCGGAATCATCAAAATCCTTGTAATAATAGGTCTTTTCCACCCCTATTGCCACATTGTCTCCCATAAATGAAAGATTGGGTTCTATCCATTTATAAAAAAGTTCCTTTTCGTTTTTGCAGGTCTCTTTTACTCTGTCATTGTTGCCGGTGTCGTGATTGCCGATAACCGTAAGAACAGGCTTATGGGATTCTTTAAGGCACTCCGTATAAAACATGGAATCCGTATCGTAAAAACCTTTGTATCCCGCCATGTCTCCCAAGAACACCATGGCCTCAAGATTATTATCATTATTCAGGTTATGAATAAGCCTTTTTAAATGATCCCTGCTTCCATGCACGTCCCCCGCCAACAACAGGCAAAGCTTCTTATACTCTTTCATGCTTTCCCTCCGGCACGGCCCGACACATGCATTTCTTCCTATATTCTTTCATGGATTTCCTCCGATACAGCCTGTTTGATGTCTCTTAAGTTTTTCTCCGATTCAGTCTGTATCATGTAATTAGTACTATACTCTCTTATGATTTTTCATCCGGCGAAGCCTGTTTGGGTCACACTCACAAGTTTCATCCGGATCAATCCGTACCATGTAATTCGTACTATACTCTCTTATTATTTTTCATCCGGCGAAGCCTGTTTGGGTTCTCTCTCAAGTTTCCTCAGATGCAACCCGCTCCTGTGCTCCCTCACAATTCTGCTCTCCTTTAAGCATAGTTACCAGTGAGATTGCAAGAATAATTGCCCCCGCGATAAGAACCGCCATCCAGATTTTAACGGATACACTTAATTTAAGAAGGTCTATTATGATATTGTAGAGATTAAACAATGCGTGGATCACAAGAGCCGCCGCAAGATTACGGCTATAGTGAACTATAAAGCACAAAAAAACGCCAAAAGCAGTGGCGTAAGCAACCCACAATATCTGACCGTGAAGCACTCCGAAAATAAGAGACGAAAAAACAGCCGCCACAAAAAGCGGCATAATTTTTTTAAGATTGTTAAAAATAAGCCCCCTGAAAAACAATTCCTCACAAAGAGGTGCCATAACAACACTTCCCAAAAGCTTTAAGATAAAAGGGGAATCAAACAAAACCTTGGAAGATTCCACATATGAAGAAACAACGCTTATATCTCTGGGAATCATATTAAATAAAGCGAGGGTAACCGCCGTTGCACCTACCGATATCACAAACCATAAAAGAAAATCCTTCAGAGAGGCTTTTTTAAGTCCTGCCTCATACATAAAGCTTCTTTTTTCAGCTTTAATAAAAAAAAGAACCACCCCTATAGCCAACAAAGCATACAGGATAACATAGACATAAGACAGGCTGCCCACAATTTGTGAGACATCGCTGTTGTATTCATCAGTATTACTTGCAAGCCCCAGACTGTCAACTTTACCCTGGGCATAAATTTGCAAGCACAAAGTAACCGTCACCTGACATATTATAAAAATCAAAGCATACTTGACGGCCTGAATCAGACATGACAATTTTTGTTTTGTTGTTACCCTTTCCATATTACGCCTCTATCCGAGAATTGTTTTTGCGAAATCCCCACAACATTCTTTTACGATACCACTACGCCTATATATGAGAATCGACCGATGTGCTTTTCCCACAGAATAATTTTACGATACCACTACGCCTCTATATGAGAAGCAGCCAATATGCGTTTCCCACAACATAATTTTATGATACCGCTACGCCTCTATATGAGAAGCAATTGCGACAAGTTTCCCACCGGTTTTATTTTTGATATAGTCTCCGGTCTTAATAAGATTGTCTCTGTCAAGACCTGTGAAAGGTTCATCCACAAGAACAATCTCCGCATTTCTCGCCATGGCTCTGGCAATGGCAACCCTTCTCTTCTCACCGCCGGAGAGAGTTGAAACCGCACGATTAAGAACATCTTCATCCAGAAGCCCCTTCAGATATTCCTTGGCTTTCACACAGTCTCCGGTAACCATCTCCACATTTTTAAGAGCAGTCTCGCTCTCTAAAAGTCTGTTTTCCTGAAAAACACAGGCTTTGGAAATCATCGAAGAATCAATCATTTCGCCCTTATCATCGTAAAACAAAATGCTTCCCTCAAAATCACCCCCAAGCCCAAGAATAAGCTTGATAAGAGTAGTCTTACCCGCACCCGAAGGAAGCTTTAACATCAAAGGATCCTTATGAGTAATCACGGCGTCTTTAACAACCACCTTGTTATTCTCCGAAAATGTTTTAACCACATCTTTTATAACAATCTTAGAAACCCCGGTGCTATCTTTAATAACCGACCCTGCGCACTTAGGCTTAAAATCAAAAACAAGACCGAAAACCTTGATAACCGCCTTTTCAAGAAGCCATGCCGTAATCAGTATAATACCGGTCCAGGAAAGAAGCGAAGCCGTATCAAGATAGATTTTGGACATATACAGCTTTTCACCCAAAGAAAAAAGAGGAATCGCAATAACCTCCGCCGCAACAGAAGCCTTAAAGCCCATACCAAAGGAAACTTTAACGGAGGACATAATCTGACTTTTGACGCCGGGCATATAAATATAGAAAATCTTGTCCTTAAGACTCATATCAAAGACCTTAGCCATCTCCAAAAGCTTAGGGTCAACATTATTAAGCCCCTCAAGAAGATTAAGATATATGTTGGGAAGAACCACCGTAACACAAACAGCGGCGGAAAGCCATGAAGAACCAAAGGCAATGATAAAAAGAATGGTGAGACTCACAACAGGAGTCGCCTTCAAAAGTCTGACAAAGGGATGAATAAAAGCTTTGAACCCCCAAAATCTGTGAGCACAGACCGCAAAAAAAACGCCAAACACCACGCCTGAAATAAAACCTGTCAGAACCCTGATAACAGAAAAAAGCATGGTCTTAAAAAACATCTTGGTGGTTAATATTTTTATAAAAGTCATAAAGCAATCCGCCGGCCCCACCATAACAATTCTGTTATGAATAACAACAGTAAGGATCTGCCATATAATAATCCAGCCGAGAATCGCACATAATTTAACAAACGTTTTGTTTTTAGTCATATAATTTTACCTCAAATCCGCTCCTACAATTATATGATAGCCCCCCTCTAAATTCAACTGTAGCATAGCTATTGAAATATACATCTCACAGCGCGCGAGGTAAGTGCGTCACATGGAACAAACTCAAGACACTATAGTGTAACCACAGTCACCAGCAACCAACACACGTCATTTGCGATTGCTCCCTGTCACACCGCAAATGCAACATTACACTGTAGCATTGCTTTGCAATCGCTCCCATCACAGCGCGCGAGGCGGGCATGATGTATTTCGAGGGCCTTATTAAACGTCGGTACTTGGCGAT
>JAILPU010000035.1 GCA_024699395.1 Lachnospiraceae bacterium
TATATAACGGGAATCATTATGATGGCATGGCAGTATTTAAGCCCGGTAATGTACGATATGAACATGATACCCGAGAAGGCAAGAAAGTTTTTTGAATTTAATCCCATGACCAGTGTGCTTACCGTTTACAGGGATATCTTCTATTACAAGCAGGCACCTCATATGAGAAGCCTTCTTATGAGCCTGTTTATGGGTGTGTTCTTTTTGATAGTGGGTGTTCTGGCTTTTGGTAAGATGAAGAAGCATTTCTCGGAGGAACTCTGATAATATGGTTGAAAATGAAGTTGTTATAGACGTCAAGGACGTAACCAAACAGTTTAAGATATTTATGGACAGGGGAAAGACCGCCAAGGAGCGTGTGCTTTTTTCCAGCAGAAGAAAATATGAGTACCGCAAGGTATTGAAGGGCATAAGCTTTCAGGTTAAAAAGGGGGAGGCTGTGGGCTTAATCGGCCACAACGGCTGCGGAAAGAGCACCACATTAAAGCTTCTTACGAAGATAATATATCCCGATTCCGGAAGTATAGATATAAAGGGAAGGGTGTCAAGCCTTATTGAGCTGGGTGCCGGCTTTCATCCCGATATGAGCGGAAGAGAGAATATTTATATAAATGCGTCCATATTCGGTCTGGGTAAAAAAGAGATCGAGGCAAAGATTGACGATATAATCGCCTTTTCCGAACTGGAGGAATTTATTGACAACCCTGTCAGAACTTATTCCTCGGGAATGTATATGCGTCTTGCTTTTTCTGTGGCAATTAATGTAAATGCGGATGTTATATTGATTGACGAGATTCTTGCGGTGGGTGATGCCAACTTCCAGTCCAAGTGTTTTAACAAATTAAGAGAGATAAAGGATCAGGGAGCTACCATTGTAATAGTTTCCCACTCCCTGGGACAGATTGAGCAGATATGCGAGAGGACCATCTGGATCCATGAGGGTCTTATACGCATGGAGGGAGAGCCCAGAGAGGTTCACCCCAAGTATCTTGATTTCATGGGTGAAAAAAGAGCCGAGATCGCCGATAAGGAAAAGGAGCGTCAGGCCAAGAAGGTTCTCCAGGAGATGGAGGAGCGCCGTAAGAAAGAGGAGCGAGAGGCCAAAAGGCGTGAGGAGGAAGAAGCCCCCGGCATTAAAAAGGAAAGTGTTGAGGCCTTCGTCAATTATATCTATATAAATGCCAAGGGTTCCAAAGCCTTTCAGGAAACTCTGGATTACTGGTTTGAAAGATGGGAAAAGAATACCTTTAACGGACAGGCTGTTCTCACCAGAATGTTTTCAAGAACCAATTACGGCGAAGAAATTTGTGATGACGAGCAGTTTATAGAGCTTATATATAAGATAATATTCGGAAGAAAGCCGGAGGAGGGCGGAAGAATCTACTGGCTTGACTGTATGAGAAAGGGTCTCTCCAGACAGGAGGTGCTCCACAGCATGGTCTGTACCGACGAGTATCAGGAGCTGTGCGATAAAGCTCTGGTGCCCCTGGGAATATTCGATGTGGAGACAGAGGAACTTCCCGAAAACTGTGAGCCCGAGAAGGAAAGCTTTCTTAAGGAGGCTTATTCCATTTATCCTTCTGCTTCCGGAAAAGGTAGAGCTGACAGAAGAGCGTACGTTGTAAGCGCCACTGTTTTTGATGAAAAGGGTAAGGAGAAAAATGTTTTCTCCACAGGTTCGGATATAAAGATTGAGCTTGACCTTAAGGTGAGAAGTTTTATCAAGGATGCGGTAGTGGGAATCGAGTTTGTGAGAAACGACGGTGTGAGCTGTTACGGCACCAACACCAGAATAGACAGACTTGCACCCTACAATCTTGAAAAGGACACCAAAGTTACCCTTGACCTTAAGCACGTTAATCTTATTGAGGGTAAATATTATCTTGATGTGACTCTCGAGGAGGGTTACGGAGATGTTTTGGATTTTGCAAAGAAGATCTGTGAGCTGGAATTCTTCTCAAGCATTACCGATGTGGGAATATCCAGAATCGATCATGAATGGAAAGTAGAGGGTTGATATGAAGATTGCTCTGACCACCGTACAGATACCTTTCGTATTCGGAGGAGCCGAGTTTCTGTGTAATAATTTGAAGGATGCACTCACAAAAGCGGGACATGAGGTAAGTATCGTGACCATGCCTTTTGTGGATAATCCCGCACCCCGTCTTGAAAATCATATAATCGCTTCAAGACTTATGGACATAAACGAATCCTGGGGAGGTCATATCGATCTCTGCATAGGCCTTAAGTTCCCGGCATATTTCATGCCTCATGAAAATAAGGTGATGTGGATACTTCACCAGCACAGGGCGGCTTACGATCTTTTTGATACCGGATTCAGTAACTTAAGAGATACGGTGGACGGAAGATATTACAGGGATATTGTTAAGCGTGCCGATGAGACGTATATTCCCGAGGCAAAGCGTGTTTATACAATTGCAAAGAATGTTTCCAACAGAATGAAGCATTTTAACAATCTGGATTCCACGCCCCTTTATCATCCCTGTCCCGACATGGATAAATTTTACTGCGGCGAGAGCGAAAATTATATACTTATGCCCAGCCGTATCAATGTTATAAAAAGGCAGACCCTTGCCATTGAAGCCCTCTCCAAGACAAAGAGCAACATTAAGATCTATTTTGTGGGAGCTCCGGATCAGGACGAGGCGAGAAAGATGTTTGAGGACTGCGTGGACAAGTTCAAGGTACGTGACAGAGTAAAGTGCTTTGATTTTGTACCCCAGGAGGAAAAGATAAAGCTCTATGCCAATGCGAGAGCGGTTATATTTATTCCAAGAGATGAGGATTACGGCTATGTAACCTTAGAGGGAATGGCGGCATCCAAGCCTGTCATCACCACCAAGGACAGCGGCGGCCCTCTGGAATTTGTGGTGGACAACAAGACGGGAATGGTGTGCGACCCCACCCCCGAGGCTTTGGCTGAGGCTATGGACGAGTTCGCCAAATCCGACAAGTTTGCCATTGAGATGGGACAGAAGGCAAAGGCTCATCTGGAGGAAATGGAGATAACCTGGGAAAGAGTTGTAAAGGAGCTTACAAAATGATCGAAAGTAAGAAATATCTGGGAAAGATAATCGAAGAGATAGAGAACAATACCCTTGGGGGCTCGGATTCAAGCGAGACCTGCGACGATGTGGTTCAAAAGCTTTTGGGTCACAGAAAGAGTAAGTCCAAGATAAAAGATATTGCACAGGATACACCCAAGAACAATCTTGAGCTTCTTAATCTTGCCTGTGAGCAGAACAATGCCCTCTATTATATAGATTACAAGCAGAGTATAGAGAGAAGTCCCAGAAAAACAGGCGCCATTGGATACTGGTTCAGAATTCTTATAAGAAAGCTTATTCTTCCCATTTATATCGGAAATCTTAAAAAGCAGAATGAATTCAATGCCTCCGTGACAAGGGGAGTAAATATAGCCACCAATAATCTCGAGGTTTTCTATGACCTTCTTGAGGAGCAGAGAAAGCGCATAAGAGAACAGACAGAGGTTATCGACACCCTTGTGAGAAGAATAGACAGATTACAGGATGGCTACGACGACCTTAAGGGTACGAGAGCTCTTGAGAGCGATAATTTCTATTCCATGGTGGATTATGAAGAATATGTGAGCTTCTTACACGGCACTGAGGAGGAGACCAGGGAGAGATTCAAAAAATATCTTCCCTACTTTGAAGGCCGCGACTGCGTTATAGATCTTTCTTCCAAACTCGGAGAATTCCTTGTGCTTATGAATGAGAACAGCATCAATACCGCAGGTGTTGAAAAGTGCGAGTCTCTTGTTCAGAAGCTGATGGCCAAGGGCTTTAATGTGGCATGGAATAACGGACTTGATTATATAACCAAAATGAGTGACGGTCTCTTTGACGGAATATTTGTAAGCCGTTACGTGGAGAATTTAAGAATATACGAACTGGTAAAGCTTTGCAATACCGTTCATTCAAAGCTCCAGGCAGGGGGCATCTTTGTATGTGAGGCGGTAAATCCCTCCTGCAGTTACATTTATTCCGCAACATCCTATATGGATCCTGATTTTACAGACTTTGTTCATCCTCAGGCTTTAGTATATTTCCTTAAAAAAGCCGGCTTTTCGGATGTAAAGATTGTTTACTCCAAGGATCAGGATATTAAGAACAGCGAGTATTATGCTGTGGTCTGCACCAAATAACGAAGAGGAATGACATATGTGTCACTTTTGACTTGCTGCGACGGGGTTTGCAACAATTTCGTTTTGGGAGTGCGCAGCTTTAGGGTCGCTGTTTTGCGACACAAATGATTATTACGTCATACTGATATATAAAGGGAAAGGAATAGACAGATGAAAATAGCTGTGGTCTGCCCAAGCCCGGTGCCCTTCACCATAGGAGGAGCCGAGAATCTGGCATGGGGACTTTGCGATGCCATTAATAAAAAAACAGAGCATATGTGTGAGTTGATAAAGCTTCCTTTGAAGGAGCATTCCTTCTGGGATCTTATTGACAGCTATTATGCTTATTATAACCTTGACCTGAGCCACTTCGATATGGTCATAACCACCAAGTATCCCTCATGGATGGTAAGACATGATAATTCGGTATGCTATATGCTTCATACTTTGAGAGGCCTCTATGACACATACCATCTGTGCAATGCTCCGGAAACTGTTCCCGCAGGATTCCCTCCCGTTGCCGAGATAATCGACTATATGGAGATGCACCCCAATTACGAGGACCTTGAGGGCTTTTTCAAGCTTATTTTTAAATTGAGACAGGATCCCAGAACAGGTTGCGAGAAGTACAGTCACTATTTTAATTTTCCCGGACCCTTTATCAAAAAGATAATCCATTATCTGGACAGAGCCGCTCTTACCCAGTGCGGAATGAGCGGATATTATTCCATTTCCGATACGGTTAAAAACAGAGCGGATTATTTCCCGCCTGCATGCAAGGTGACTGCGGTTTATCCTCCCACCGTCAATGAGAGAACGGAGTCAAAGGATAATAAGAAGGCAAAATATGAGCATATCTTTGTGGCCAGCCGTTTGGATTCGGCAAAGAGAATTGACATGCTTATTAAAGCCATGAAGTATGTAACGGGAAAAGTTAAATTATATATTGCGGGATGCGGCCCCTGCGAGGAGGAACTTAAGGAGCTGGCAAAGGACGACAGCAGGATTAAGTTCTTAGGCTATGTGTCCAAGGAAGAGTTGGAGAAATACTACTCCGATGCTCTTGTTATCCCCTATTTTCCCTATGATGAGGACTACGGCTATATAACGGTGGAGGCCATGCTCAGGAAGAAACCTGTGATAACCACCAAAGACAGCGGCGGACCCAACGAGTTTGTAAAGGATAACGAGACCGGTTTCTCTGTGGATTTTGACGAGAAGGCCATTGCCGAAAAGATAGATTACCTTGTTAAAAATCCCGATGAAGCAAAGCGCATGGGTGCAAACGGTTATAAGCTTGTAAAGGATATAAACTGGGAGAGTGCTATTGAGAAACTTATAAATCCCAAGCCCGAGCCCTCGGACCAAAAAAAGCTGGTGGTGTTAAGCACCTTCAGAATATATCCTCCCGAGGGGGGCGGACGAAGCAGAACCTTCTCCCTCTACAAGAGTCTTGCAAAACGATTTGATGTGACACTTGTGTCAATGGATCAGGGGGACCAGCTCAGGATCAAAAGGCGCATCGCAGAAAATATGGTGGAGTACACTATCCCCCGTTCCGTTAAGCAGTCGGAAGAGGAGAGAGATCTCTTCAGGAAGGTGGACAGGATACCTGTTTCCGATATAGCTGTTTTGATGTATCCCGACATGACCCCCGACTTTAACC
>JAILPU010000195.1 GCA_024699395.1 Lachnospiraceae bacterium
CCGGGCATCAGGCTCTGCGATACCTGTCATATAGCCTATAACTCTACCCACATAGGCATTCTGAATAATCCTCTTATTAAAAATCTCGGTACCGTAGCCTATGGCATAAATGGGAATGTTATTGGGGCAGTGATAATTGTACGCCGAATAGCTTAAAACTAAAGGATTTTCCTCCCAGCCTTTTTCAAGCTTTACACCGCCTGCATCGTGGTCCGACAAAACTATGAGAGCCGTATCGGGATTCTCCAGCACGAATTTCAGGCTGACTGCAACGCCCTCGTCAAAATTCATTATCTCATTGGCCTCAGCCCCAAGCTTGGCCACATGGGCATAATTGTTGATAACCGAATCGGAAATAACACACACAAAGCCGTTATCGTCGGACATACTCTGAAGTGTCTTAAGAGTATATGCCGTAAGCTGAGCAAAACTGGGGGACTGCGCTATTATCTCATCGGCCTTCTCATCATCTTCATACTGTTCGTGAACCTTTTTTTCGATATCGTAACCGTAGGAATCATAGTAGGAAAAAAGCTTGATTCCCTCATTTTTCTTAAGATACTTTTCCCAGTTGTTATAAATAACGTATTTACCTAACATCCCCCTGTCGGCTCCGGTTGTGCCGTACTTCTCGGCTTTTCCCACAGTGCCTATTAAGAGATCGCATTCGGCATCCACCATCTGAAGGGGGAGGATTGCCTGTCCCGACTGTCTGAACAAAACCTCATTGTCATCCAAATCTCTCTTAAGGGAATGAACAAGGTAAGGTGCCATCACAGCGCCGTCAAGCCAGTCGTTTGACACAAGGCCTGTGGTTTTTCCCATGCTCTTTGCTTTTGTAAGAAAGCTTGTGGCAAGCTCCCCGTCGGTTTTGTATCCCAAAGAGTCAATATAGGTCTTATATCCGCTGGCTATAGCAGTATTGGTACTGCTTGAATCCGCCACCAGAAGGTCACTTCTTACCTTAACATAATCAGAAAACTCTCCCGTAATCTTCAATCCGAATGAGGAAGCAAAACTCTTGGTCATCTGAGCCCCCTGATTGGGGAGGTTGTTCATTATAAGGTCTCCCTTAAAATGCTCCGTAACTTCAACAGCTCCTATATTAAGACCGCTTCCAATCATTATAATAAGATTTTTGGCAGGCTTAAAGAAATCATCTTTAGCCAGAGCCTCATCAAGAGCACTATACAGGCTCTTGGTCTTATCGCTTCCCGTTGTCAGGAGGCTGTCTGGTATATTGCCAAAGCCGTCCTTTGATTTCTCAAAGGAATAATCATACTCATAATCGCAGCCCTTCACGGGAACAAATCCCGCCAGTAACTCTTCCACATCTTTACTGTCAACAGGTGTGGGCATATGAGAGTTACCGCTCATGGCGTCACCGTCTCTTGCAAGTGCAGGAATATTGCAGGACACGGCAAAAAGGGTGCTCAGTACAAAAGCAAAAATCCTGTCTATATACTTTTTTCTTTTAATTTTGTTTTTTATCATATATTGGTTCCTTCGATTCCCAAAATCATGGGCAATCATATCACTTAACCAAAAACCATCATGATACATGATAATATCTCAACCGAGTTTTTTCCATGACCATTGTTGTCATATTTTAATTTTATGCACAAAATTTTTCATCCCCGCACATGGACGCATTGGTTTACTGTAAATGTGTGCAAGATCAACCTAATGCTGTGCGCAGATACGACAAGCTGCGAGATGCGGACAAGAAAATGCCGGGACTCAAAAAGCCCCGGCGCCAATTCATGTAATGTCACATTTTATTGTTTTTTGTAGAAATCCGTAAAAAGATAGGAAGAAAGGAAGCCTCCCACAACTCCCGTTACAAGGGTCAACAGCATATTGTAATAATAATTTCCTCTGTCAAGTGTGGGGAACAGTTTTTTGCAATCCTTAAAGCACTGAAGTAAAGATAATTCAGAGCCCGGGTTATCATAAAGGTAACAGAAGGCGGTTCCAAGTCTGAAGGCCCCATAGGAAATGCCCACAATTATAAGGGTGGTTATAATAATACTCTTTATGCTGAATGCCTTTGCAAGCCTTGTGTAAAAAAGTACGCAAAGGATTCCCACGATTGTCCCTGCAAGAGGAGATATATAACCTGAATAACCCAATAGAACGATTATGGCAAAGCCCACCAAAGAACCCAAACTTGCTCCGATAATGCCAAGAGCAACCCGCTCTTTAGCCCCTGTTTTCACAGGCATCCTGAGATCCTTAAGGCTTACAGGTATTCTGTTTCTCTCCGCTCTTGCCCATCTGTCAATGGTACTTTCCGGGACATCCTCATCATATCCCGCATAATCCAGTGTGTTGGTGGCTGCTTTAATCACATCAAAGATGGTATCCACCGCCTCATTTGGTTTAAGAGATGTATTGACTGTAAGGCTGTAAGCAAATCCTTCAGCCTTATGAGCCACTATACAGGGCATGGGTTTTAATTTAAGATCCGCCTCGTTTATAGGTCTTTGATCCTTAGAGGCAAAAACCGTCACCACAAACTGCTCATCCTGTGCCTCGGAATTTTTGTCGGGATACACAAACACCGTATAATCGTGATATTTTCCGATGTTGGTATTTCTGCTCATCACATAAGTCAGACCGATTTTATCCTCGATCATGTCATGAATTGCTTTTGATTTCATAATACTTACCTTCCGTTACATTCCGTATTCATCCCGGTTTGAATCCACCAGGTTGTTAAGATCTTCTTTTACACCCTCAACGGTGTTGGCTATGGTATCGGTTGAAACCGAAATGTCCTTTGTGGAGGAAGCAAGTTTCTGGATTCTTGTATCAACACTCTCGATAACCTTCAAAAGATCTCCGGTCTCTTTGATTATGTCTTCAACGGAAATCTCAATATTCTTATTGGCCACTCCGCTGTTTACCGCCGTATCTTTGGAATCGGATGCAAGATTATTAATCTCACTTGCAACAACAGCAAAGCCTCTACCCAATTCGCCGGCTCTTGCCGCCTCTATGGAAGCATTA
>JAILPU010000276.1 GCA_024699395.1 Lachnospiraceae bacterium
CGCCTTCGACAGGCTTTTTAAGATGGAAGAGCGCATGAACGAGATATGTGAAAAAATGGGAGACGCCGACGAAAGCACCATGGAATCATACATGGAGGAGCTGGGGACAATCCAGGAGCTTTTGACCAACAATGATTTTTATATGATAGATGCCAAGGTGGAAGAAGTTGCAAGAGCCTTCGGGCTTTTGGAGTTAGGGCTGGACAGGGACGTGACGGAGCTTTCGGGAGGACAGAGAACCAAAGTGTTATTGGGTAAACTCCTTCTTGAAAAGCCTGATATCCTTCTTTTGGACGAGCCCACCAATTATCTTGATGCGGAACACATCGTGTGGCTTACCAGATATCTTCAGGATTATGAGAATGCCTTTATTCTTATTTCCCATGATATTCCCTTCCTTGACAGTGTAATCAACATTATATATCACATGGACGGATATACCCATAAGCTTGAAAGATATGTGGGGGACTACTCTCATTTCCAAGAGGTATATGAGATGAAAAAATCTCAGGCGGAGGCGGCCTACAACCGTCAGCAGCAGGAGATTGCGGAACTTAAGGATTTTGTTGCAAGAAATAAGGCGAGAGTCGCCACCAGAAATATGGCCATGTCCAGACAAAAGAAGCTGGATAATATGGAAATGATAGAGAAGGTTCAGGAAAAGCCCAAGCCGGAATTTGGGTTTAAGGAAGCAAGAACTCCCGGAAAGATGCTGTTTGAGACAAAGGGGCTTGTAATAGGCTATGATGAACCACTGTCTAAGCCTCTTGATCTTTATATGGAAAGAAACAGTAAAATCGTCCTCACCGGAGCAAACGGTATCGGAAAAACCACCCTTTTAAAAAGTATTCTGGGGCTTATTAAGCCTTTGGAAGGAAAAACGGAACTTGGGGACTATCTTGAAATCGGTTACTATGAGCAGGAGATGCCTCCGGATATTGAGACCACGTGTCTTCAGGAAATATGGAACGAGTTCCCTTCTTTTTCACAATATGAAGTGAGAGCTTCCCTGGCAAAATGCGGTCTTACCACCAAACACATAGAGAGTAAATGTAAGGTCCTCTCCGGTGGAGAACAGGCAAAAGTGAGACTTTGCAAGCTTATAAACCGTCCCTCCAATTTACTTGTCCTTGACGAGCCTACAAACCATTTGGATCAGGATGCCAAGGACGAACTTAAAAGAGCCTTAAAGGATTACAAAGGAAGTATCCTTATGGTATGTCATGAGCCGGAATTCTACGAGGAACTGGGGATGGAAGTCTGGGACTGCAATAAATGGACTACCAAAATATAGGCTTTCCACATATTTTGCACAATGTATTTAGATTTTACCTCGGGGAAATTATAGATATTTAACAATAATGAACAAAGGGGTTGTTTTTAAAAAAGTCGGATGATAAAATATCCCTTGGTGACAGACAAGTGTCCGCCATAGAAAAACAAAAAACATAAAAATACGAAAATGAGCGTGACAGACGTACATTTGCCTTTTTATCGAGGATAAAAATGAAAGAAAATACCAATTATTTTGTGGTAAGGCAAAAAGCTGTTCCCGAAGTTTTGTTAAAAGTCGTGGAAGCCAAGAAGCTTCTTGAGTCCGAAAAGGTTCTTACTGTTCAGGATGCAGTGGACAGAGTGGGCATCTCCAGAAGCTCTTTTTACAAATATAAAGATGATATCTTTCAGTTTCATGATAATGCTCAGGGAACTACCATTACCATGATTTTTCAGATGGATGACGAGCCCGGTATACTTTCGGATGTGCTTAAGCTGGTGGCATCTTTTAAGGCTAATATCCTTACGATTCACCAGTCCATTCCCATTAACGGAATCGCATCTTTGAGTCTGAGTATCCAGGTGCTTCAGAATACGGGGGATATTTCCTCCATGCTTGCAAAACTTGAAAGCCTCTACGGGGTTCATCACGTTAAGGTTCTTGCTAAAGAATAGTCAAGTGCAGTGAGATAATTGCTCAGTTGATGAGTTCCCGGTGAGTTAGGGCTTTTGATAAGAAATAGTTCGGCGCATGTCCATGAGTGTAGGTCGTTGGGGCGTTTGCCAATTAATAGATTTGACTAAGATAATAATTTACAGAGGAGAATAGATATGATTAATGTTGCTGTTTTGGGCTACGGTACAGTAGGTAGCGGTGTTGTGGAGGTGTTGGAATCCAACAAAGAGCTTATCGCCAAGAGAGTGGGTGATGAGGTTAATGTAAAGTACATTCTTGACCTTCGCGATTTCCCCGGAGATCCCTATGAATCCAAGGTGGTTCACGATGTGAATTTGATTATGGAGGATCCCGAGGTCAGCATTGTGTGCGAGACCATGGGAGGAGCCGGAGCAGCATATAAGTTTTCAAAGGAAGCTTTGAGCCGTTCCAAATCAGTTTGCACATCCAATAAGGAGCTGGTGTCACTTCACGGTCCCGAGCTTTTGAATATCGCTAAGGATAATAACTGCAGCTATCTCTTTGAGGCCAGCGTAGGAGGCGGTATCCCTATCATCCGTCCCATCGTGGAGGCACTCACAGCAGAGAGACTTGATGCTGTTATGGGCATTTTGAACGGAACTACCAACTTTATTCTCACCAAGATGGATAAAGAGGGCGCCGATTTCGATACAACCCTTAAGGAAGCACAGAGACTGGGATATGCTGAGGCTAATCCCGAGGCTGATATTGAGGGACATGATGCCCGCAGAAAGATTGCAATCCTTTCATCACTTATGACAGGAAAGCATGTAAAGGATGAGAAGGTTTATACAGAGGGTATTACCCGTATCACAGCGGCAGACTTTAAGTTCGCTCATTCTTTTAACGCAACAATTAAGCTTTTGGGAATGGCTAAGAGAGCAGGCAAAAACGAGGCCGAGGCTATGGTATCACCTTTTGTTATAGGCAATGAGCATCCCCTTGCAACAGTCAATGATGTATTTAACGCAGTATTTGTTACCGGAAATATGCTGGGAGACGCAATGTTCTACGGAAAGGGAGCAGGTAAGCTTCCCACTGCCAGTGCGGTTTGCAGTGATGTTATAGAGTGTGCCAAGAATCTTGGAAAGAATCTTAGCTGCGATTGGAGCGATGAAGAGGTTAAGCTCCTTGATGTGTCCGATGTGGAGAGAAGCTTTATGGTAAGATTTGACGCAGCAGCTGTTAATGAAATTAAGAATGCATTCGGTGATAACATTTCCGATGTCACTTTGGACAATGAAATGGCTGTTTTGACAGCACCCATGAAGGAATCAGATTTCAATGCAAAATGCGAGGCACTTAAAGATGCCGTACATAACCGCATCCGCGTGCTGTAGTTTTAGGAAAAATATAATCCGGGTTTCGCAATTACACAGTTTTTTTATGTCGCTAAATGTAAAAAAACAGTTGAGAGTCATTTGATGATGCATATTACGGTTTAATCAATAACAAAGAATGTTTTGAAAAAATGTAACAGCGATGAATGTTGCCCGTAATTGCATCTGTAAAATGTAAGAGTAATGGCAGTGTGCTCCTTGGCATCATCTGTCATAAAAGATATAACAGGAAAAGAGGAAGAAAATGAGCAAGGTTGTAAAGTTCGGTGGAAGTTCTCTTGCCAGTGCCGAGCAGTTTAAAAAAGTTGGAAACATCATCAGAGCTGACGAGGAGAGACGTTTTGTGGTTCCTTCCGCGCCCGGAAAGAGATTTAAGAAGGACGAGAAAGTAACTGACATGCTTTATGCATGTTATGCTCTTGCTGAGGAGGGAAAGGATTTTTCAGAGAATCTTTCCAAGATAAAAGCAAGATATAATGAGATAATCGACGGACTTAAGCTTACTGTTAAGCTTGATAAGGAATTCAAGGTTATAGAGGAAAATTTCAAGGCTCAGGCCGGCAAAGATTATGCCGCATCAAGAGGTGAGTATCTTAACGGAATCCTTATGGCAGATTACCTTGGATATACTTTTGTGGATCCTGCGGATTATATTTTCTTTAAGGCAAACGGTGAGTTTGATGCAGAAAAGACAGACAAGGCTTTGTCTACAAAGCTCAGTAAGTGCGCTAACGCCGTTATCCCCGGTTTCTACGGAAGCACAACAGGCAAGAAGATTAAGACATTCTCAAGAGGTGGAAGCGATGTTACCGGTTCCATCGTGGCAAAGGCTGTAAAAGCTGATGTATACGAGAACTGGACCGATGTTTCCGGATTTTTGATTGCCGATCCCAGAATCATCGAGAATCCTCAGAAGATTGAGGTTATCACCTACAGAGAACTGAGAGAGCTTTCTTATATGGGTGCCGGTGTTCTTCACGAGGATGCTATTTTCCCTGTACGTCAGGGCGGAATCCCCATCAATATCAAGAATACAAATGCTCCCGAGGATCCCGGAACATGGATTGTGGGAAGCACTTGCCAGAAATCCAAGTACGTTATAACAGGAATTGCCGGAAAGAAGGGCTTCTGCTCCATCAATATTGAAAAAGATATGATGAACGCAGAGATCGGTTTCGGCAGAAAAGTACTTCAGGCTTTCGAGGAGAACGGAATATCCTTTGAGCATGTTCCTTCCGGAATTGATACAATGACTGTATTTGTTCACCAGGATGAATTCATGAACAAGGAGCAGAAGGTGGTTGCAGGACTTCACAGACTTGCTTCTCCCGATTCCATTGAGATTGAGTCCGATCTTGCACTTATCGCCGTTGTGGGACGCGGTATGAAGTCCACAAGGGGAACTGCAGGTCGTATCTTCTCAGCTCTTGCTCACAGCAATATCAATGTCAAGATGATCGACCAGGGTTCGAGCGAGCTTAATATCATCATCGGTGTTGCCAATGATGACTTCGAGGCTGCAATCAAGGCAATCTATGACATCTTCGTTGTAACCAGACTTTAATATATAGAGAGAAGTATAATATATAGAAATATAGAAGTGTAAAATCCGGAAGTATAAAAAAACGAAAGTATAAGGCCCCGACAGACGCAAATCTGCCGGGGCTTTTTGCAGCTTGTTTTGCTGTCCGGCTTTGTGAGGGATAGGTTGTAGCGAGTTGCTGTCACACATTTAGCGGGTTGCTGTCGCACATTTAGATTTTTACAGTTGGCGATTGTGACGGACACCGGCCGTATGCCGGAATATGGAGCAAGATGTCTCACAAATACAGTAATCGTCTCGGACTTCCAATCTATATTTATTATCATGAGATAAGTTACAAACAATTTGTAAATGATACTTAGATGTAGAAACTTATAATAATTTACATAAAAGCGCAAATAGTTAAAATAATTAAAAAATTTAAAAAGAATTGACAATAAATACATGAAAAATATTAAAATAATCAGAAAAAGACATTGACATTTTAGGGTGCCCTGTGTATAATTAACTTACAAACAACAAAGAGAGCAGAGATGATAACTCATCCGACGACTTAATGACTGCAGAAGATACTCAGAATAAAATAAGGAGGATAAATTAAGCAGCAAATAGTGAGAAAGAGAAGTCGGTGAACGGATGAGATGATATAATCCTAACGAAAGAGAGGACGGA
>JAILPU010000284.1 GCA_024699395.1 Lachnospiraceae bacterium
TACCGACGGTACATTTGATGTACTTCCCAAGAAAGAAGTTATCCAGCTCAAGAAGGAGTGGGAGAAGCTTGAGAAGAACCTTGGCGGTATCAAGAATATGACAAGAGTTCCCGATGCTATTTTCGTAGTAGATCCCAAGAAGGAGAGAATCTGCGTACAGGAGGCTCATGCACTTGGAATCACCCTTATCGGTATCGGTGATACAAACTGCGATCCCGAGGAACTTGATTATGTAATTCCCGGAAATGATGATGCTATCAGAGCTGTTAAGCTTATCGTATCCAAGATGGCTGATGCGGTTATCGAAGCTAACCAGGGTGTTGCAATGACTGACGAAGTTCAGGCTGAAGCTGCAGAGAACGCAGAAGCAACAGATATCGAAGAAGTTGCAGCAGCAGAATAATTAAAAAAGACTATTTGGAGGATATCACAATGGCTAATATAACAGCAGCAATGGTTAAAGAGTTAAGAGAAATGACCGGCGCAGGAATGATGGACTGCAAAAAGGCTCTTAACGAAACTGACGGTAATATGGATGCAGCAGTAGATTTCCTTAAGAAGAGCGGAGCTGCAAAGGTTGAGAAGAAGGCCAGCAGAATCGCAGCAGAGGGTATCTGCCGTACAGCAGCTAAAGATAACACAGCAGTAGTTGTGGAAGTTAACTCTGAGACAGACTTCGTTGCTAAGAACGAGGTATTCCAGGAGTTCGTTCAGGAGATCGCTAACAAGGCTCTTGACGTAAATGTTGAAGCAGCCGGAGACGGTGAGGATGTTTGCTCTATCCTTAACGCAAAGGCACTTCTTAATGAGAAGACTCTTCAGATCGGAGAGAAGCTTTCCATCAGAAGATTTAAGAAGGTTACAGCTGATTGCGTAGCTACATATATCCACGGTGGCGGAAGAATCGGCGTTCT
Organism: Lachnospiraceae bacterium; assembly: GCA_024699395.1. Classification (GTDB taxonomy): domain Bacteria; phylum Bacillota; class Clostridia; order Lachnospirales; family Lachnospiraceae; genus Acetatifactor. The sequence goes on from JAILPU010000284.1 coordinate 915, forward strand.
TGTTTCTGCAAACGGCGGAAATAGTGACGCTGTAAAGGAAGCACTTAAGAACGTAGCAATGCAGGTTGCTGCTATGAATCCCACATACATTTCAAGAGCTGACATCTCTGCAGATGAGCTTGCAAAGATTAAGGATATCACCCTTGAGAGCGCTTTGAATGATGCATTCACATTGCCCAAGCCCATCCTTAACAAGCTCCTTGATGAGATCGTTGCTTCAAGCGATTGGAGCGATGAGGATAAGAAGAACTACGAGGAGAACAAGACCAACAAGTATCTTCCCAACTTCATTTCAGATGCAGGTAAGGCAGCTCTCGGACAGCTTGCTCTTTCCAAGAAAGCAGAAATCTCTGCAGACAAGATCTTCGGCGGTCTTGTTGAGGGACGTATCTCCAAGCAGTTAAAGGATATCTGCCTTCTCGATCAGGTTTACGTTAAGGCTGAGGACGGAAAGCAGTCAGTTGCTAAGTATCTTGAGTCTGTAGACAAGGCTCTTAAGATTGACAAGTTCGTTCGTTTCGAAGTAGGCGAAGGCCTTGAGAAGAAGAACGAGGATTTCGCTGCAGAAGTTGCTGCACAGATGAATGCATAATCTTTAATACATGAATATTTAAAAATAAAAGCCTTTGCGGTAACCGCAGAGGCTTTTATTTTTACTTCGAATCATATATAATTATGAGAGGTGATGATATTAGGGGGTCCTATGGTCAACATGATGTATTCGGTCCTTTCGCTTTTTTGCGCATTGGGACTTATTGTTATATTGAATCAAAATATGGCGGTTGCTACCAACACCCGCTGGGTTAATGCTTTTACCAAGCTTCTTATTTTGGCCGTAACTTCCTGTCTTATAGATACACTGTGGGGATTAAGTGTTGTCTATATTACGGAGAACGGTCTTACTCTACAGTTTCTTAATTTCGCTTTATATTCCATGCGAGTAATGGTTTCCTATGCATTTATGCGATATGCGGAATCCTCGGCAGGTTTAACCCGCTCAAGAGGTGAAAAAATAGGTTATGCCATACCTGTATATGTTTTCCTTGGCGTTGTTATAGCTCATACCGTAAGGATGCTGTTTTTCCCCGAGGGATATTCCTATGAGTCATCGGGCTATAATGTAAGGCTTCTCTTTTTTATCTGTCACTTGTATTTCTGCGTATATTCCGTATTTATCATTGTTCATTACATGAGAAATGCCCAGGATGATTACAACAAAAAGAGATACAGGACCATGATCCTTTTTGCGTCCTTGCCTTTTTTGGCCGGTGCATTTCAGTTTTTCTGCCCCATGGTGCCCTTTTACTCAATGGGTTTTATGCTGGGTGGACTTGTTATGTTTATAAACGGCGTCATCCTTACAAGGGAACGCCTTATCACCCTTGAAAACCAGGAGCAGAACAAGAGAAACATTTCCCTTATTGATGCTCTTACATCTGAATACGAGCTTGTTTATACCCTTGACGGCGTAACAAGAAATTATAAAAGACTGTCCATCACGGAAAATATTTTCCCCGAGGAGTGTCCTGAATCCGGAGAAGATTTTTTTAGGGATTTTTGGAATATAATCAAAAATTACGCTCCCAAGGAAGACTGGGATTATATTTACAAAAATATCGGTCCTCTTAAGATATTTAAGATAATGAAGACCCAAAATACATACAACTTCAACGTCAGCATGACGGTGGAGAACAAGCCTTATTATTTAAGGGCCAAGTTCGTAAGGCTTAACAGTGAAGAAGATGATTTGAGCATCCTTGTGGGTATAAGAAACGTTACATCCGAGATGGAGCTGGAAAACTTCCACAAGAAGGAGCTGGACGATGCCTACAGAAAGCAGGAGATATATCTTAACAAATCCAAAGAATATATGGAAGTTATGGAGGGTATTGCCCAGGTTTACATGACCATGCACCTTATCGATCTGGAAGAGGATTCCTTTATAACCGTTAAGAGCCAGCCTTCCATTGAAAAATTTATTAACGACGAAAAGGGTGCTTCGGTTCAGATTGCAAATGTTATGAGAGGAATATCCTGCAAAGAGTCAAGGGATTCCCTTCTTAAATTTGTGGATTTTGAAACTCTGAAAGAGAGAATGAAGGATAAGATATCCGTGAGCCACGAATTTCTTGCGGGTGAAAAGGGTAAAGAGCAGTGGTATAAATCAGAGTTTATAAGAATAAAGGATAATGACAGAGGGGAACCGGGCAAAATTATTCATGTGGTTTCCGCAATAGATGAGGAAAAACGAAAAGAATTCGATTATCAGTTAAAACTTAAAAATGCCCTGGATAACACCAACGAGGTTTACGGTGAGATTCTTAAACTTCAGAATAACGGCGTTGTGGCCATGGATATGGACAATCATATCGTAATATACAATAATGCGGCTCTCCAGATGCTTAACTGCACCGAAAAGGATGTGGAAGACAGGGATTTCTTGGAAATATTATCGGGGCTTGAATTCGACGATAAGGATAAGTTTGTAGATGAATTTATCAAAGCCAAGAATGAGGGGGGCATTATAGATTACGAATTTGCCACGGACTACGGCAATGATATGAAAATCTATATAATGGCAAACTCCAGATGTGTAACCCTCGCCAAGGGGGACAAGCTGGTTATTACCGGCATGACCAACATAACCCACAATAAGGCTATGGAAAATGAGCTGGTATATCTTTCCGAGACCGATGCTCTCTGCGGCATCAGAAACCGTGGAAGCGGAGAGAAAAAGACGGAATATCTTATTAAAAGCGGTACCGACGGTATGCTTTGCATAATTGATGTAAATAAGTTTAAATCCATTAACGATGTTTACGGTCATACCGTGGGTGACAAGGCTCTTATCGCAGTGAGCGAGTGCCTTACAAGATGTTTCAGAGATAAGGATATTGTAATGCGTCTGGGAGGAGATGAGTTTGCTGTTTTTGCTCCCGGAGTAGTTACAAGAGATGTGGCGGGAAGATGTTTTAAACGTCTTATAGAGGCCATTGATGCCGTGAAACTTAAAGATATGGATAACAAACGAATCACCATAAGTTTGGGCGCGGTATTTACAACAAAGGCCAAGACAAAGAAGTTTGAGGATTTCTATCGCATGGCTGACAAGGCCATGTACAGATGTAAGGAACAGGAAGGAAGCAATTTCGCCTTTTATGAGGACTGAGAAGGATAACAGTGAAGATACCTTAAAGATAATAGGATATATCCGTACCGATTTCCCTGAAAAATTCGGGATTCCCAGACAAGCCGGACTTGTTAAGGATATTGAGGGGTATATTGAGTTACTTCCTCCCTATAACGATATGAAGGCTTTAGAGGGGATTGAGGATTACAATTATCTCTGGATATTGTGGAAGTTTGAGGTTGACAAAAGAGAGGAATTAAGAGTTCGTCCTCCTGTTCTTGGAGGCAATACTTATAAAGGGGTTTTTGCCACCAGAAGTCCTTTCAGACCCAATCACATTGCCATGAGTTCCGTGAAATTTAAGGAAGTAAAGGAGATTCCCGGTAAAGGTCCTGTAATAGTGGTAACGGGGATTGATATGAGGGACAACACCCCTGTCTATGATATCAAACCTTATCTTAAATATGCCGATTCTCACGAGGATGCCAATAACGGATTTTCTCCCGGGACAGCAAAAAGAATTAAGGTGGAGGATGAAAAGGGACTTCTTGAAACATTCGGAGAATCCGGTTCAAATGTGAGAGAGATTCTTTCCCTTGATCCCAGACCTGCCTTTCATAACGATCCCGACAGACTATACGGCTTAACTTATAAAGATAAAAACATAACCTTCAGCGTTTCCCTCGATACATTGTTTGTACACAGTGTGGAATAAATTAACATTAAGGAAATGTTTAAAAATGCCTCTTTTGATTCATAATTTCTTAAGATGATTTGAATAGGGATGTGTGATATCATTTCATTGTCGACAAGAAATTTTATGAATGAGGTGAATATTTTGAAAAACAAAAAGATTATTGCAGTATTGGCTGCGATGGCAATGATGATGACATCTCTTTCGGGATGTTCAGGCAATAAAGATACAAAAGAGAGTCCAAAGAAAGAATCTTCTGTCAATGAAGGCTCTGAATTTGCATATGTTCCCACTGTTACGGAACTTACTGCTACAACGGACAATTATAATGTTGTAGGAGATAAGGCATATTACATCGATTTGTCCGGAAACAACTCCGTTGAAGCTGATTGGGAGGGAGAGGCTCAAGTAGTTGAAGGAACCGAAGAAAACGAAGGAACTGAAGTGAACGAAGAAACTGAGGCGACAGAGGGAAACGATGGAGCCGATGCAACTGTTGAAGCAGGCGAGAAAACGGCTGAAATCGGTGAAAATGCAGAAGGCGAAGAGTTCGGCGATTCGGATGATTCTCTTAATGATCCTTTGAGATTAAAAAGCGTCAACCTCAAGGACGGTCAAGAGGAAGATGTATGCACATTGGAAGCGATTCCGGAGGGATATTTTAACGGACATATTGCTTTAGGTGATGACGGCTCCATGTATCTTACCGCTTATTTATGGGGCAGCGAAGAGGACGGCGCAGGAGACGATAAAGTATTTATATATAAATACAATGCAGACGGTGAGATTGAAGCGCATATTGAATTCGGTTCTGTTTTGCAAAGCCAATACGTATCTGTTGCGGGAATAGCTTTTGACAGCAATCAAAATGTTATAGTTTCCGATTCGGAAGGCAATGTTGGGGTTGTTGATAAGGATCTTAATTTTGTCACCAAGTCACAGCTGAATGCAGATAATGTATTTTTCATGGGCGTTAATGAAAAGAATGAACCCTTTATTGTTTATTCCAATTATGACGAAGCAACAAGCACAGTTACATCCGGTATGAAAATATTTAAAAATGCAAAAGCCGGTGAAACTGAAGATTATGAAGACATTTCCGTTTCTTCGCTTAATTGTGTATCTGTTCTTTCAGACGGTACCTATGTATTACAGGATTATGAGAATATTTCCACTTATGTACCTAAAGACAATAAGATGGAAAAGATAGTTTCACTTTTGGACTGCGATATTGTTTCCGATACAGTAAGATGTTTCAAGGCGTGGGAAAACGGAGATTATTCCATAATAAACATAGATTATGAATCCGGTAACTCAAGTCTTTCCTACCTAACAAAGACCGATGCTTCACAGGTTGTTAAAAAGGAAGATGTCGTTATCGGTACAATGTATTCCGGTTCAATATCCAAACAGGCAATTCTTGCCTTTAATAAGCAGAGCGATAAATATAGAGTTAAAGTAGTAACTTACCTTGATACTGACGACTGGTCCGATGAGTCTTATATGGATGCAATTTCAGATATGACAAATGCTGTTTTAAGCACTGACGGAAGTTGTCCGGACCTTATGGAGATCTCTCTTCTTAATATAAATTCAGGATCTGTAAGCGATGCTATATGCGATCTTAATGAATACATGGATGACAGCTTTAAAAACAATATTTTTGAGTCATGCCTTGCAGGGTACAACGTGAACGGAAAGCAGCTTGCTATTCCCAAGACCTTTAGCGTTGAAACAATGGCGGGTAAAAAAGACATTATAGGTGACGTGGATCATCTTTCCTTTGAAGATGTAGAAGCACTTGTTGACAAGTATCCCGACTGTGAAATAATAGATTATATGGATCAGGCTACCATGCTTCAGCTCTTCCTTTACTTTAATCTTGACAAATTTATTGATTATTCCACAGGCGAGTGCAATTTTGACAACGATGAATTTAAGAGCGTTCTTAAATTTGCAGCACGGTTCCCCGAGGAATATGATTACGACAGCCGCGATTCTTCAGCTTCAAAGCTTGCTAACGGAACAAGCCTTATGGAAATGGCTTATTTAATGGATTTCAGATCTATGCAGGAAGTTATGGCTCACTTTGGTACAGAGGATGTTGCTTTCGTCGGATATCCTACATTTGACGGTTCATGCGGTACCTTCCTCACCACCAACGATGCTTTGGGAATCTGTGAAAACTCCGACAGCAAAGAGGGGGCATGGGAATTCTTAAAATTCTATCTCGGCTACAAAGATGAATCCTCAAGTTATGGTTTTTCTTCCTTCAAGGATGAATTTGAAAAAGCTGCAAAGGAAGCCTGCGAGCATGAGTATGTGAAGGATGAAAACGGCGAGCTTGTTCTTGATGAAAACGGTGAACCCATTATTGCCGAGGACGAGTCTTATGGCGGAGTATCCTATGAAGACGGATGGACCTATGAGTATCACGCCGTTTCAGAGGAGGAAGTTGAACTCACCAAAGAGATTATAAACAAAGCAAGACCTTTAAACTTAAACATTATTGTTATTCAGAAGATTTTTGGTATAATCTCTGAAGAGGTACAGCCTTTCTTTAAGGGTCAGAAGAGCGTTGATGATGTATCAAGTGTTGTTCAGAACCGTGTTCAGCTTTATTTCAAAGAAAACAGTTAATGACGGAGAGATTTCCGGAATATGAAAAGATTAAAGTTGGGATTTAACAAACAATCCAAACATATGAAAAAAACAAAACTCACATCGGGGCTTTTTATAGCCCCGAGTTTTGTGGGCGTTTCCATTTTTTTTCTTATACCGTTTTGCGTAATTATTTATTATGCATTTGTTTCAAGTCCTGTTAATGGCGTGTTCGTGGGATTTGATAATTTTAAAAAGGTTCTCGGCAATGCGGCCTTTCAGAGTGCTGTTAAAAATACCGGGGTGTTTTCGGCAATTTCCGTACCTTTGGCGGTGGTTTTAAGTCTTTTGCTGGCATTGGTGCTTAATATGAAGCTTCCCTTGAGAAGCCAGTTCAGGACCGCTTTCTTAAGTCCCATGATGGTGCCGGTGGCATCTATTGTGCTTATTTGGCAAGTTCTTTTTCACTATAACGGCTCAGTCAATGAAATCCTTATGAAGTTCGGCTTTGACAAGATAGACTGGTTCAAATCCCAATATGCCATTATAGTGGTTGTCATACTTTTTTTATGGAAGAATTTGGGATATAATATGATATTGTTTATGGCTGCCATAGGAAGTATCCCTCAGGATATGATAGAGGTTGCCAGACTTGAGAGTGCTACGGAGTTACAGATCTTTTTCAGAATCAAATTAAGATATCTTTCTCCGGCAATTATGTTTGTGACTATTATGAGTTTGATAAACTCTTTTAAGATATTCAGGGAGGTCTATCTTCTTACAACGGACTATCCTTATGATGCAATCTATATGCTTCAGCATTTTATGAACAATAAATTCAAGAATTTGGATTATCAGATTCTTTCGGCTTCCGCTATCATAATGTCCCTTGTTATGGCTGTGATCATAGCAATTCTTTTGATTGGCGAATCCCGATTCGGAAAGGATGTGGAAGGCTGATGCATAAGTATAAACACGGAATAATAAAAGGGATAAAAATATTTTTCGCTGTTTTGATATGCCTTTCTTTTGCGATTTTATTTTTGATGCCTATTATTTTAACCATTACCAATTCCTTTATGTCGGCATCGGAGATATCTTCCAATTACGGTGTTATTTTCCAGACTACGGAAAAAGGTGCAAAAGTATTTATCTCTAAAGTTGTGAATCTGAAGTTCATACCCGATATGGTTTCATTTTCCCAATATAATACATTTCTTATAAAAAGCCCGGAATATCTGTTGAAATTCTGGAATTCCGTAATCCTCGTGGGACCCATAGTAATCTTTC
>JAILPU010000294.1 GCA_024699395.1 Lachnospiraceae bacterium
TATGAAGCTTCTTCGCAACTATCTTGTAAATTGCATTAAGACCGCCAATAAAAACAGGATGTGTGTAAGAATCCTGGGGGACAGAACAGGTCTCGACGAGGATATTGTCAAAAGGATTGAGGAGCTTGAAGAAGCCACCAAAGACAATGACGGTCTTCATTTTCAGATTGCCATTAATTACGGCGGAAGAGATGAGATAGTAAGAGGGGTTAAAGATCTTTATGACAAAGTACAGAAAGGTCTTATAAATCCTGAAGATATAGATGAAAAGAGCCTTGGGGAATGTCTCGACACAAAGGGGCTTCCCGATCCCGACCTTCTTATAAGAACCTGCGGAGAGTTAAGGATATCCAATTTTCTATTGTGGCAGCTGGCATACACGGAGTTTTATTTTACCGATGTGCCCTGGCCCGATTTTGATAAAAAAGAATTGGAGAAGGCTGTTGAAGCTTATGGTATGCGTACCAGAAGATTCGGGGGACTTAAGGAGGGTGAGACGTAATGTTCATACAAAGGACATTAAGCGGAGCAATACTTTTGGCGGCTGCCATATTTGGGATGTATATGGGGGGCACTGTGCTTGCCTGTATGCTTTTGGCAGTGGCGATCCTTTCATACAGGGAACTTATGAAAGCGATACATGATGAAACCAAAGAAAAGCATGCAAAACTGATTATGACAGTGGGATTTTGTTTTGTGGTTCTTTTCTATTTGGCATTTATTGCCGAGAGCTGTTTTAAGTGGAGTATGGGAAAAACGGCTGCTCTTTGTACGGTAATCCTTTTTGTTCCCGCCAATATGCTTTTCTACGTGTTACGCTTTCCGGAAATAAAGCTTAAAGAGATTTTAAAGAGCATTTTTTCTTTTGTATACGGACCTGTGATGCTTGGGTTTATCTATCTTACGAGAGTTTCTGGTTACGGGAAATATCTGGTATGGCTTATACTTATTTGCGCATGGGGCTGTGATACCTGCGCGTATTGCGTTGGAATGCTCATAGGAAAGAAAAAGATATTTCCGGTGCTTTCTCCCAAGAAATCTTTAGAGGGCTGCATCGGGGGAGTTGTGGGGACTGTTATTATAGGTCTTTTGTATGGGGGATTTTTCCTTTTGAAGGAATATGAAATTAAAAACGGATTTGCAGTGGTTGCCGTTATCTGTGTTATCGGTGCCGTGGCGGGTATGCTGGGGGATCTTGGAGCTTCAGCCATTAAGAGGGAGTACGGCATAAAGGATTATTCAAAGCTTATTCCCGGACACGGGGGAGTGATGGATCGTTTTGACAGTATGATTGCCATTGCGCCCATTGTGTATGTTCTTTCGGAATTATTGCTTAAGACAAGAGGTTAAGATGAAAAATATAACCATACTCGGTTCCACCGGTTCCATAGGTACCCAGACTCTGGATGTTGTGAGAAACAACGAAGGATTAAGGGTTGTGGCTCTTGCCGCTTACGGTAACGATGAACTTATGGAAAAACAGGTGAGGGAATTTTCACCTCTCCTGGCATGTATGTGGGATGAAAAGAAGGCCGAGAGCCTTCGCATCAGAATAAAGGATACGGGGACAAGAGTTGTCTCGGGAATGGACGGACTTATAGAAGCCGCAACCCTTTCGGAATGCGATACGGTGGTAACCGCTATAGTGGGAATGATAGGAATAAGACCTACGGTGGCCGCCATTAATGCAGGCAAGGACATAGCCCTTGCCAACAAAGAGACTCTTGTAACTGCGGGTCAGATTATAATGCCCCTTTGCAGCGAAAAAAAGGTTAAGATTCTTCCCGTTGACAGTGAGCACAGTGCAATTTTTCAATCCCTAAACGGTGAGGACAGGGGAGCACTTAAAAAGATTCTCCTCACTGCGTCCGGGGGTCCTTTCAGAGGAAAGAAGAAAAATGAGCTTGAGAATGTAACGGTTAGGGAGGCGCTTTGCCATCCCAACTGGGCTATGGGACCCAAGATAACCGTTGACTCGGCGTCGTTGGTTAATAAGGGGCTTGAGGTTATTGAGGCAAAATGGCTTTTTAACGTGGAGGCCGAAGACGTTTGTGTGGTAGTACATCCTCAGAGTATAATCCACTCCGCAGTGGAATTTGAGGACGGGGCAGTGATAGCGCAACTGGGGCTTCCCGATATGAAGCTTCCCATTCAGTACGCACTTTTTTACCCTAAAAGGCTTTACATGCCCGGAGAAAAGCTGGATCTTTTTAAAATAAAAAATCTCACCTTTGAAGAGCCGGACAGAGAAACTTTTAAGGGGCTGGATTATGCCTACAGTGCCATCAAGACAGGGGGTACCATGCCCTGTGTATTCAATGCGGCAAATGAGATGGCTGTAAGATTTTTCCTGGAGGGGAAAATAAGATTTCTTCAGATATATGATATTATCAATGATTGCATGGAAAATGTTAAGCTTCTTAAAGGAGATAAACTTGAGGACATTTTCGAGGCGGAGCAGGCTACATACGATCATATAAAGGGAATGGTATTGTAAAATGACTGTTATTCTTTTTTTTCTTATATTCGGTATAGTTGTTCTGGGCCACGAGTTCGGTCACTTTTTGCTGGGTAGAGCATCGGGAATTAATGTGGTGGAATTTGCCATAGGAATGGGTCCGACTCTTTGCTCCGTTAAAAAGGGGGGAACCAAATTTTCATTAAAGCTCTTTCCCATAGGGGGCGCCTGCATGTTTGAAGGCGAGGACGGACTTACTGTGAGCGAGGAGGACGTTTTAAACAAAAAGGGCGGAAAGTTCCAGGAGGCTTCCGTTTTCGGAAGACTGGCTACGGTTTTTGCAGGGCCTTTCTTTAACTTTAACCTTGCTTTTGTGGTGGCTATGATAATGGTGAACAGCTCCCTCTGTGGCATAAGGGATTCGGTGGTGTTGGACGTTACCGAAAACAGTGCCGCAATGGAAGCGGGAATGGAAAAGGGTGATAAGATCATAGCTGTAAACGGAGAGAAAGTTTATCTTTTCGATGAGATACAGCTTTATACCCAGCTTTATGACGGCGGTGATATGAAAGTTACCGTTATGAGAAACGGGGAGAAAAAGGAGCTGACCCTTAACCCCAAGTATGATGAGGAATACCAGAGGTATATGTTTGGTATTGCCAACGACCAATATGTGGAAGCGGGAGGCCTTTCTTCTCTTAAATATTCCTGTCTTCTTATGCGATATTATGTGAAGATGACCTATAAGTCATTGGGAGCCCTTGTGGGTCGTAAGATTTCCAGAAAAGATGTGGCGGGTCCCGTGGGCATAGCCGTAAATGTTGTGGGCAAAACCTACAATGAAGTTAAAAAGTACGGCGTGGGAAGTGTTGTTTTTGCAATGCTTAACATTATGCTGATGCTTTCGGTGAACCTGGGTATTCTTAATCTTCTTCCCTTGCCTGCGTTGGACGGAGGAAGAATAGTTTTCCTTCTTGTGGAACTTATAAGAGGAAAGCCCATACCGCCTGAAAAAGAAGGCGTGGTTCATCTTGCCGGTCTTGTATTTTTCATGATTCTTATGGTGTTTATTTTCTTTAACGATCTTGTGAATATATTCGGAAAGTAAGCCGGGGGCTAAGCCGAATGCGGAGGATCAAAACAAATGTGACCGTCAAATCATCGGAAAGTAAGCCGGGGGAGGCTAAACCGAATGCGGCGGATCAAAACATATGTGACCGTCAAATCAAAGGTGGCAGATATGCGCATAAATATACAGTAAAAATCGTTGGATTATTGGATACTGCGAACCATGGTTACGGGTAAGCATATGGTTGGAAATAATCAATATGGTATTTAAAACCGGATTCGTGGGTTGGAAAATTAAAATGATATTAGGGGGGTAGAGGAGTATAGGATTATTGACTTTGTGTCTTTCTCCCGGAAAAGGAATGGATTCTTCTCCGGGGGAAAGCCTTTTACTAAAACATGTTTTATTTGGCAAAACTGATATTGTTCTTGGCATTCTTGAAACACAACCAAGTGTTGTGTCGAAGTTAATCTTTAAGCAAATCTTTGGATCCGGTCGGATCGGTTCATTTCAAAATAACGTTAAAAAGATAAGTGAAATTTTAAATGGTTTCAAAAATGATTTCTCGTTGGCAGGCTTTTTGATATATGACAGGAAAGCTTTTATTTTTGTTACCTCAAATTGGGGTGCATTGAGTTTTTACAATAATATGGCCGGATTTAAATGCCAATGGGAGGAGGAAAATTTCCCCTTGGATAAAACAGGAAGTGTCAAAGGGGAAATTTTGGATATTCCCGTTAGAAGCGGTCTTTTCATTGGAAGAAGACGGGATTGTGCGAGGAGCGAATTTAATGATATGTTGAGTGAGTTTATGCTCTGCAAATCCGCCCCGGAATGCATTGTTTGGGAGAAGACATACGAGGGTAAGAAAACAGGGCTTGGAGTGTACATCTTATGAAAATTGATTTAGAAAATTAGTTAATTAAATTAAAAATGTTAATGATATGAAAACGGGTATTAGCGTATGGTGATTTTTGCGGACTCGGTTGTGGCAATATGAAAACAGATGTCGAGAGCCCAAACGGAATTGACATAATCCTATATTGGTAAGGCAGCAGGGACGGCATTCGAACAG
>JAILPU010000331.1 GCA_024699395.1 Lachnospiraceae bacterium
ATCCGAGTATGGCCTACTATTGCGGCATTTATCCTCATGCATAACCTCATATGCCGTTAGAAACGTCCGGCTATGGGCGCACCAATCAAAAAGGCGCATCCATGCAGCCATGGACGCGCCTTCGTAATCTTTCTGTAAGCAGGTTATTATTAGCAAATACCCTGAGCCTTCATAGCATCAGCAACCTTAAGGAAGCCTGCGATGTTAGCTCCTGCCACATAATCGCCCTCAAGTCCGTACTTCTTTGAAGCATCATCAAGGTTGTGGAAGATGTTAACCATGATGTTCTTAAGCTTGGAATCAACCTCTTCGAAGGTCCATGAAAGTCTCTCGGAGTTCTGGCTCATCTCAAGGGCTGATGTTGCAACACCACCTGCGTTTGCAGCCTTACCGGGAACGAAGTAAACCTTGTTCTCCTGGAAGTACTTGGTTGCCTCAAGAGTGGTAGGCATGTTAGCGCCCTCACAAACAGCGATTACGCCGTTAGCAACAAGCTTCTTTGCATCCTCAAGATTAAGCTCGTTCTGGGTAGCACAAGGAAGAGCGATGTCAACCTTAACTTCCCACTGATTGGTTCCCTCGGAAGCCTTCTCATGATACTGAGCTGAAGGTCTCTTTGCAGCGTACTCTGTAAGACGTGCTCTCTTAACTTCCTTAACCTCTTTAAGAAGTTCAACATCGATTCCTTCGGGATCATAAATCCAACCTGTGGAATCAGAACATGTTACAGGCTTAGCACCAAGCTGCTGTGCCTTCTGGATAGCGTAGATAGCAACGTTTCCTGAACCTGAAACCGCACAGGTCTTACCCTTGATATCAACGCCGTTGCACTTAAGCATTTCCTCTGTCATGTAGAGAAGACCATAACCTGTAGCCTCTGTACGAGCAAGTGATCCGCCGTAGGAAAGACCCTTACCGGTAAGAACTCCCTCGTAAAGACCTGTAAGTCTCTTATACTGACCGTACATGAATCCGATCTCTCTTGCACCTGTTCCGATATCACCGGCAGGAACGTCGGTATCTGCACCGATATACTTTGAAAGCTCTGTCATGAAGCTCTGGCAGAAAGCCATAACTTCTCTGTCTGACTTACCCTTGGGATCGAAGTCAGAACCACCCTTACCACCACCGATGGGAAGACCTGTAAGTGAGTTCTTAAAAATCTGCTCGAAACCAAGGAACTTAATGATACCTATATTAACTGAAGGATGAAGACGTAAGCCTCCCTTGTAAGGTCCAATCGCTGAATTGAACTGTACTCTCATTGCGTTGTTAACCTGAACCTGTCCCTTATCATCAACCCAGGGAACTCTGAAAAGAATCTGGCGCTCGGGTGTTGTAAGTCTCTCAAGAAGAGCGTCTTTTCTGTACGCCTCCTCATTTGCTTCGATAACAAAACGAAGTGACTCCAAAACTTCCTTTACTGCCTGATGAAACTCGGGCTGTGCGGGATTCTGTGCTACGACTCTGTCATAAACCTCATCAACATATGACATTTTTGTTTCCTCCTATACTGTTTTAAAATTAGTTAAACTGTAACAAAAAAGCGCCAAAAGAATGAAGGGTTTAATCCCTCCTTCTTCAGACGCCATTGCCTATGGAAGATTCTACATTACTATCATCTAAAAATCAAGCATAAATTTTCAATATTAATTTTCTTTTTTTTCAAGCTTACGTCTGTTCTGTTTATCAACATAGAGCGCCTGGTCGGCAAGGTCCACACTCTTTTTAAATTCATCGGCGCTGCCTGTATGAAGACTAAAACCTGCGGATATGTTCAGTTCATATTCCCTGTTGGCAGTCTTTGTGAAATTCGCGAGATGATTCCTCATTTCCTCAATAAGCTCTCTCACGTCCTCTTCCTTGTCGGAATTTAAAATTATGATAAACTCATCGCCGCCGTACCTGGCCACAAAGGTTCTTCTGTAAAACTCATCACAGGATTTTTTCAGGATGGTAGCCGCATCTATAATGGCATGATCCCCGGCAAGATGTCCGTATCTGTCATTGATAAGTTTGAACCGATCGATGTCCATCATAACAACGTAGAAGCCGGCTCTGTCTCCGGTCTTGTTGGCGCACTCTCTTGCAACGTATTTTCTCAGCTGAACTCTGTTGTTTAAATTGGTAAGGGGGTCGATTGAAACCGACTCATCCAAGGAAGTCAGATACACATACAGTAAAAGTATGGTAGTGGTGAAACAAAACAGAGGAATCCCAATGATAAATATCTGAAGGAATCCCAAAAAGCAAACAAGCAAAGGATAAACGCCGTATATGAAATATTGCTTTTTAAAAAGGAAATTGCGCCTGTCCTTGGCTCTGGCAAACGATTTCACCGAAGCCGCTATAATGTAGCCCACAGGGATTGTAAGATGACACAGATAATAAAACGGGGTCATGTCAAGATCTGAATCAACAAACCATTTTCCCACAAATACAAAAACCGGTATGTTAAAAATCCACTGAAAAAACATGGGGAGCGCTCCTGTTACACGCTCCTTAAGTTTCATTCTCTCAAGCACACCGTAATTACGCTTTATAAATATATACCAGCTGTGGGTTAATGTTACAAGGAACACGGTATTAAGTGCATTCCACACCCTGACGGATACCCCTGTTTTGGTCAATCCTCCGCGGTTTAAAAACCCCAACACTATATCGGTACAAAAATAAAGCATAAAATACACAAGGACGAAATTAAACCTGAACTGTCTTTCCGACCTGTCTATACTTTTTATATTCCTATAAAAAAGCATCCCCAAAATTGCTATGCAGACTATGTTCGCCTCTGCATTAAAAACAACAAAACTCATATATTTCCCCTATTTACTGCCCCTGATTTAATAATCAAGTAGTTCCTTTAAAACATTAAGATTATCTTCCATAATCTCACAATACTCTTTTCTGTTATCCGGATCGCAACTCTGCATGGAATCAAGGGTAAGTATCTTTAATTCCTTGTTCTTTGCGCTGTCCTTAACGGCATTGGCCACCTTTTGATCGGAATTTTCAAGAGCGCAGATTGCGTTCACCCCAAGTTCATCCGCCTTTTGAGAAAGGGATACTATCCTTTCAAAACTTGCAGACGCTTCCGAGCTGCATCCGTCATGTGCCGCAAAATGCTCAAGCCCGTAATCGTTAAAAAGATATACAAAAGGGAAGGAATCTCCGAAGATAACAGCCTTGCCTTTGTTTTGGTCGGTTAGATTCCTATACTCCTCATCAAGCTTTTCAAGCTTTTGGATGTAATTATCGGCATTTTGCTTGTATTCCTGCGTATGTCCGGGATCGAGCCAGACTATAACATCCCTTAGATTCTCAACACATATCTTTGCATTTTGGACAGAAAGCCATATGTGCTCATCAGCAGTAACTATGCCAGCACCGACTTCGACGGCAGGTTCATCGTTATCGTTGCTGTCTGTTAAAACA
Organism: Lachnospiraceae bacterium; assembly: GCA_024699395.1. Lineage (GTDB taxonomy): Bacteria > Bacillota > Clostridia > Lachnospirales > Lachnospiraceae > Acetatifactor. The sequence goes on from JAILPU010000331.1 coordinate 3,436, forward strand.
TCCGTATCGGTATTACCACTGTGATTATCATCGTGATGTTCATCGGCGGGTTCGTCGGCATGGTCGTCAGCATGGTTGTCCTCATGGTCGTCGGCGTGGTCGTCAGCATGGTTGTCCTCATGGTCGTCGGCATGGTCATCGACGTGGTCGTGATCATCATGGTCATGATGGTGTCCTTCCACAAGCCTATCCTCAAGCCAGTTGATAAGGCGGATGGATTTCAGCTCTTCTCCATCTCTTCCCCTTGACGCCTCATTCGCCCAGTTTTCGGATAAACCACCTATATAAACGAAGAGATCCGAATCCCATATTTTCACAAAGTCATCGGCGGTGGGGTTAAAATTATGAAGATCTGCGCCACTGTCTGAAAGGAGTGTAACCTCCACATCCTCATTGTCTTCC
>JAILPU010000071.1 GCA_024699395.1 Lachnospiraceae bacterium
CGGCACCTGCACCTCAGGCGGCAGCACCCCAGGCGGCACCTGCACCTCAGGCGGCAGCACCTCAGGTAGCACCCCAGGCGGCACCTGCACCTCAGGCGGCAGCACCCCAGGCGGCAGCACCCCAGGCGGCAGCACCTCAGCCGGCACCTGCACCTCAGGTACAGCCCGTACCTCAGCCTGCACCTGTAGCAGTGGAGGCAGTTCAGAGAGAACCTGAAGAAGTTGATGTGACTGCAGTACCTACAATAACTCAGTCATTGGAAGAGGCTATCGAGGAAATTAATTCCGGAGCCACACCTCAGGCACAGGCAGCACCTCAGGTAGCACCTACACAGGAATCAAATGACCCCTCACAGAGGTCAATGACATATGAGGAGAGAAATCTCTTTAACAATTTTGTTACAGGCAAGGAAGACAGAGCCCAGCTTGTAGACGCACTTGAAAAGCTTACACTTGCTCCCTATACAGGCAATCTCATTCTTACCGGTGAAGAGGGAATGGATACTTTGGGATTTGCCAAGAACATTGTAAAATATGTTCAGAACTCCGACAGTAATTTTTCCGGAAGAGCAGCAACCATAAGCGCACAGAGTCTTAATGCCAGGGATGTAACACAGATCCTTAAGCAGGTAACAAACGGAGCATTCATTATTGACAAAGCAGGAATGCTTCAGGAAAAAACCGTACGCGATATACTTAAGTTCATCCATCAGGAAGAGAACGGAGTGATCATCATAATGTCGGATACAAAGCTTAATATCAAGAAGCTTATGTCCGATTATCCCGACCTCGCGGCAGCCTTCAATGCCAATATTGATATGCAGGCTCTTACAGACGATATGTTGGTGGAATGTGCCAAGAAGTACGCAAATGAGAAAGAGTACTCCATAGACGATATGGGAATCCTTGAGCTCCACACCAAGATTAATGAGCGTCAGACCAGCGAGCATTCCGTTACGGTTGATGAAGTTAAGCAGATGATTGATAATGCTATAGAGCATGCCAACAAGAAGACCCCGGGGAATCTTATAGGGCTTGTGCTTGGCAAGAGATATGATAACGAAGACATGATCAAGCTTACGGATAAAGACTTTGTATAAATAGGGGAGGAGAGGGTGTCCGTGAGTAAGATGAATATCAGTGAAATGGATTCGTATCTGTTCGGAACAGGTACTCATTATGAGATTTATAAAAAATTGGGAGCGCACATCACAAAGGAAAACGGAGTGATGGGAACATATTTTGCAGTATGGGCTCCCAATGCCGCCGGAGTATCGGTGGTGGGGGATTTTAACGGGTGGAATGAATACGCCCACGGAATGCACCGCATATCGGATGTGGGCATCTGGGCAATGTTCGTTCCGGGAGTAAAAGAAGGAGCTTTGTACAAGTTCCTGATAATAACGTCAGACGGTCGAAGACTTTATAAGGCCGATCCGTTTGCAAATTATGCCCAGGTAAGGCCGGAAACCGCATCAGTGGTTACCGACCTTACAGGTTTTAAATGGGAAGATTCATCATGGATCAATGCAAGGAAGAAGGCACATCCCACACAAAAGCCCCTTGCGATATATGAATGTCATGTAGGTTCCTTTATGCGTCATCCCAAGGAGGAGCCCCTTTGCTTTTACAATTACAGAGAATTCGCCGACAGGCTTATAGAATATCTTAAGGATATGAAATATACCCACGTGGAGCTTATGGGAATAGCTGAGCATCCCTTTGACGGCTCCTGGGGTTATCAGGTTACGGGATATTATGCTCCCACTTCGAGATACGGAACTCCCAAGGATTTCATGTATCTTGTCAATGAGCTTCACAAAGCGGGAGTTGGGGTAATACTGGACTGGGTTCCCGCGCATTTTGCAAGGGATGCCCACGGTTTGGGTGAGTTTGACGGCACATGTATTTATGAGCATCCGGACCCCAGAAGGGGAGAGCATCCCGACTGGGGAACCAAGATTTTTAATTACGGTAAGTCCGAAGTCAAGAATTTCCTTATAGCCAATGTTTTCTATTGGATGAGGGAATATCATATCGACGGTATAAGAGTGGATGCCGTGGCTTCCATGCTTTATCTTGATTACGGAAAGAAACCCGGTGAGTGGCTTCCCAATAAGGACGGAGGAAACGAGAATTATGAGGCTATTGAGTTTTTTAAGCATCTGAATTCCGTTGTTCATAAGGAGTGTCCCGGATTTCTTACCATAGCGGAGGAGTCCACCGCATGGCCCCGTATAACAGCGCCTTGTGAGGACGGGGGACTGGGCTTTACCTTTAAGTGGAATATGGGATGGATGCATGATTTCTGCGAATATATAAAGCTTAATCCCTATTTCAGAAAAGACGATCATTATGCCATGACCTTTGCCATGTCCTATAATGAGAGCGAAAATTATATACTGCCCCTGTCACATGATGAGATAGTTCACCTTAAATGTTCCATGGTAAATAAAATGCCGGGATACGAGGTTGACAAGTATGCCAACTTAAGAGCTGCCTATGCATATATGTTCGGACATGCCGGCAAGAAACTTTTATTTATGGGACAGGATTTCGGTCAGGAGAGAGAGTGGAGCGAAGAGAGGGAGCTTGACTGGTTTATGTTGGAGCGTCCCCTTAATTCGGGACTTAAACTCTTTGTATCAAAGCTTTTGGAGATATATAACAAATATCCCTGCATGTATGAGCTGGATAATTCCTGGAGCGGATTTGAGTGGATGAATGCGGACGACAGAGACAGGAGCACATATTCCTTTGTACGTAAGCCCATAAAGGGGAAGGATAAGCTTCTCTTCGTCGTCAATATGACGCCCATGAAATGGGAGAATTATATTGTTCCCGTTTTGGAGGATAAGACTTATACCCTTTTACTTAATTCCGATGAGGAGCGATTCGGAGGCTTTGGGAATACAGTGGATTCGGAGATTAAGGCAACCAATGAGGAATGTAACAAAAAGCCCTATTCCATATCCCTTGATCTTCCTCCCTACGGAGCATTGATATTTAAATTTTGACAACTTAAGAATCTAAAGATTTTATCCGAAATAAAAGGTAAGCCGGGAGTTTACCTTTTATTTTTTTGATTTCATAGAAACGGTGACGCAACTTCTTATGTAATATAAAACGCGACACAAATGAAATCCATGGAGAAAAATATGAAGATAGAATTTCTTAATGATGAAATAAACAATTCAAAATTAAATCTTCTGAGTCCCAATCATAAAGAGCCGGGGAATTTGGGGGTTAAGGATGTTGTAAAAACCCAAAAGCCGGCGGCCTTTTTTGAAAAAAATACCGAAAAGAGAAATCTTTATCCCGAAAATGAGCCGGGAACAAAAGCAGAACTTCTTACGGGTGCAAATGTTAAGACCAGGCAGGATTATATGACAGTAATGTCACATTGCCTCACCCCCGAGGATTTTAATAAAGCTGTGGAGGACGGCTATGATCTTAAGGATGTGGATATGAGTGAATCCGTGACCATAGTGGACAGAATCAAGGCTGAGGTTTTAAAAAGCGGGAAGGTAGTGGCCGGTTTTAATGACGATCTTAATCAAAAGGCGATGGAAGAGATGCCGGAACTTAAAGGTATTTCAGAAGATCTTTTGAATGAAATCCGTAAAAGGGATACCGATTTGTCTCCCGAGATAAAGACCAAAATTAAAGAAGCCGTAAAGATAAAGGAATCTCTTAATGAGATAAGTGAGAGTGCTGTTGCATATATGGTGGCAAACAATATGGAAGGCACCTTGTTTAATCTTTATATGGCCGGGGCATCAGCGGGGGAGAGTTTAAGAGAAGAAAACGCGATTCCCAAAGAAAATGTTGAATTTAGGAATAACATTGTGGGCTATTTAAGTTCCATAGGTGTGGATAAACCCTGGGAAAAGCTGGAGGATGCCCTGTTTTTGGTTAAAAACGATATAGAAGTGACCAAGGACAATCTTACTTTGAACGAACAATTGCGTGAAATCGAGCTTCCCTTAAGTGATGATATTTTTGTAAAAACAGTGGTGAGCGGCATCGAAAGATATGACGATCCACTTATGGGCGTTGTCTATGACAATGAAAGTATTTATGAGAAGGCTGTTTTTTACAAAGAAAAGGTGGACAGCCTCTATGAAGAAATCCTTGAGGGAGTTGAGATTTCGGATACAGGATTTAATGCTTTCAAAGAGATGGACCTTCTGGATAAGAGAAAGGCTTTGGAGGAAGTAAGGCTTATGATGACGGTGGATGTAAACATAAGCCTTATAAGGAGCGGCTTTTCCATAGAAACCGTGGGAATGGAGGAAATGATTGACGCCTTGGGTAAAACCAAAGAGATGATTGCCTCCAAATATTTCCCCGGGGATGAATCAAAAATTGAAAAATACGATCTCTATGAAGAGACAAAGGAAATAATTGATAATTTCCCCAAGATACCTCTTAAAACCTGCGTGGTAACTGATATTAATGTGACCGAAGGTTTAAGAATTTTAAATACAGCCGGCACAGAAACCGCCAATGAGTACATAAAAGCGGGTAAAGAGTATGAGACCATGATGACGAAGCCTTCAAGGGAATACAAAGATTCCATAAAAAAGGCCTTCAGAAATGTGGATGAGGTATTAAGAGCTAACGGCCTTGAGACCACAAGCCTTAATCAAAAGGCGCTTCGGGGTCTCTCATACAACAATATGGAAGTTACCCCAAAAAACATTTTAAAGACGGCGGAAAACATAAACGAAACACAAAATGTGATGAAAAAGCTTACTCCCGCCAAAACTCTTGAAATGATAAGAGACGGTGTCAATCCTTTGAAACTCAGCATAAAGGAGCTGGGAGATTACCTGGATAAAAATGGAAATCAAAATGAAGAAGAGGAAAAGGAGTACAGTAAGTTCCTTTATTCTCTTGAAAAAAACAGGGAGATAACAAAGGAGGAAAGGGACAGCTACATAGGAATCTACAGACTTATACATATGGTTGAAAAGGGTGACGGCAGAGCGGAAGCCTTTGTGAGTGAAGCGGGACTTCAGCTTAATATGCTTAATCTTTTGAAGGCTGTAAGAAATTCCAAAAGCCTCACGGACTGGTCTGTGGGAGATGATATGGAATTAAGGGTGCGCTCATTAAAGGAGGATGAAAGTATAATCCACCAAATAGACAGAGCCTTCAAAGATAATTTTGACGATGTCCTTAAAGAATTTCAAAAGGATGAGGAGAGAGATTTTAATTTTGAAGAATACCGGGAACTTAAGGAGACTGTCCTTTCAAAGGAAGCAGAAGAGTTTGTGAGAGAGTCCGGTTTAAAGGAGAATTTTTACAATACCGTTGCCGTTCATGAACTTATAAACAATACGTCCTATTTCTTCAAAAAGTTTTCTCAAAAAGATTTCAAAAGAAAGCTTTCCCTTACAGAGGATTTCTACGAAGATTACGGAGATATCACCGAAGAAAATGAAAAAGCCCTACAGGAACAAATTTATGATAAAGACAATACCTATCTTGATGTGAAAGCATTAAGGCTTCTTAAAAGAGAAATGAAAGTCATGAGGAAAGCTTATGACAATAACGAATTTTTCATGCCCCTTGAAACCAAAAGGGGAACCATGGGAGTTCATTTCAGTTTCCGGGGGAATGACAGTGAGTCCGGGGCAACGGTTAACATTGATTACGGTGACGGAATAAAGCTTAATGCAAGGCTTGGAGTATCAGACAATGAAATCAGTGGTATATGTTATGTAAATAATGAAAGTGAGCTAAAAAATATTGAGAGACTTGTCGATATATTTAGTGAACACATTAATTCAGAGGGCTCATTTAAGATAAAGCCCGAAGATCTTTTGATAACCCAAAAGCCCTTGACGAAGGATTCAGACAGGGAAGGGATGTTTAATGAAAAGGCAGACAGAGAAAGTCTTTACAGAATAACATACCGGTTTTTAAAAGCATTTGAAGAGACAATTATTTAAGGCATGGACGCCGATACAAATTCGCCGCATTTTCCATAGGATATTTAAATGTTTCATAAAACGTCGGGTTAAAGAATGACGTAAGAAACATTTTCCCCGGATAGTAGGCGAAAGGAAACCGACAGTGTGAAACGGATATCGTATCCGGGATGTTTAAGGAAAGGAGCACTATGAGGATTAATTACAATGTATCAGCCATGCTTTCAAATAATGCCCTGGCAAATAATGACAAACTTTTGGCGGCTTCCCTTGAGAGGCTTTCCAGCGGACTTAAGATCAATCATGCCAAGGACAATCCCGCAGGTCTTGCCATGGCCAAGAGAATGAACGCTCAGATGGAGGGCGTTAAGAAGGCGGGACAGAATGCAAGTGACGGAGTCAGTGTTTTGGAAACTGCGGACGGAGCATTGGGAGAGGTTCACGAGATGCTTCAGAGAATGAGTGAGCTTGCAATCAAGGCGTCAAACGGCACCATGACCGATGATGACAGAAAAGTTATCCAGGATGAGGTGGAGCAGTTAAAGGCAGAAATCCAGAGGGTAAGAGATACCACTGAATTTAACGGGCAGCATCTGTTTAACGGTGAGTTTGCCTACAAGGGATATACCGACGATAACAGGGTTAAGGTTAACTCTTATTCCGCAGATGTGGCTTTAAAGGAATATACCATAGATTCCATTAAGGTGGAAAAAGAACTTGACGCTTGGGGAAATGAGACGGGAAATCTTATTGTAAATGAAGTGACTCTTGGCGAAGGCTTTGATGACAGCGCCAAGCTTTCCTTTAAAGACAATATGGTTATTATAACCGCAGACGATAATTTTGAGATGAAGCTGGATCTTACCAAGATGCTTGAGGACAGTGCCGATGTATCGGATCTTAAAATAGACATATCCGGTGTGGGTGCCATGAGACTTCAGGTGGGAGCTAACGAAGGACAGATAATTCCTGTGGATATTCCGGATCTCAATATAAGAAATCTTGGCATTGAAAAGCTGGATGTATCTACTCCGGAAGGAGCCAAAGAAGCCATCGGTCTTGTGGAGGATGCCATTAAGGAAATATCCCATGTAAGGGGAAGACTGGGAGCGTTCCAGAACAGGCTTGAATCCACAGTTGATACTCTCAATATAACCGATTACAATATGACAAGCGCTTATTCCAGAATAATGGATGTGGATATGGCGGAGGAAATGACAGCTTATACCACGGCGCAGGTTCTTACTCAGGCCGGAACCAGTATGTTGGCTCAGGCAAATGAGAGACCTTCACAGGTTCTTCAGCTTTTGCAGTAATTATCATAAATGTATGAGGAGGTATGTACCATGACAGATGAAATGAAACAGGAATATACCATGAGAATTGCAAATGCCGACAAGACAGTTATGACGGTGATCCTCTACGATATGGCACTTGAGTATATTGAAGAAGCGGGGGTTAGTCTTGATGCCGGGGACAAACAGGAATTTAAGAGAAAGCTTACCCTTGTAAGAGGGTGCGTCAACGAACTTATAATGTCTCTCGATTTCAAATACGAGCTGGCAATGAATCTCTATAGCCTGTATATGTTTGTGATAAGAGTTTTGGCAAAGGCGGGGTACAAATACGATACCAATAAGCTTAACGAAGCGGTAAGAGTATTAAAGCCTTTAAGGGACGCATATGATACGGTGAGTAAGGAAAAAGGTGGAGCGCCCGTTATGGATAATTCCGAAAAGGTTTACCAGGGACTTACTTACCAAAAGAATGCGGGATACTCCTCCATGGTGGCACCCGAAGCCAACAGAGGCATGACCGTGTAAAAAATGTAATAAACGAAAAATTGATAAATACTCCGAAGAATCCCTTCGGAGTATTTCTTTTTTTAATAAATCTGCATTGGCTGATTTGTACATAATAATGAAGTTTTTTAAAATTGAGTATATCGGTTGCGGTAGGGATATGAAAGTTTTATAATCCAAAATAAATAAACTTTTGAATCATATTTAAAGATTTTTGCAGGCGTCATTAAACAGAGTTGATGTATGCCATATTACAGGCTTCGTCAGATTGAATTGACTATTGCCATATCTTCGTTCAGGGCGGTTCCGCCAAATTTCCAACACAGTTACAATTGAATACTTTTGCATCGATTTACCGACAGACCATAATTATATCGCTAAAAGGCGAGAGAATTCTGAAGCAGACAGTCTTTATAGGAAATACAAACTGGATAAACGTGTCGGTTACGGTGGAAAAAGGGGTGTATTATCTGTGGTTTGAGATGACTGCAGGGAGGATTGGAGTGAGAGTTAATGATACTTCTTATGATTATTCTCATCCCCATATGCATATCCGACATTAAAGAAAAAAGGATACCCAACGTATTGGTGGCGCTTATTTTTGCTTGGGGAAGCGTATACGCTGTCTGCAACAACGGAGTGTTCACATATGTTTCCCTGATTATAAGAAGTCTGTTTTTTATCGGGATATTCTGGTATTTTTTCGCATCGGGAAAGCTGGGAGCGGGAGATATTAAATTAATGGCGGCAACAGGGCTGTTTTTTACGGGGGAGAGATTTTTGTTTTTTATTCTGTGGACTTTTATAGCGGGACTTGTGTGTGTGCCTCTTAAAAGATTTTTGGAAAAAGAAAAAAGAATCGGATTTATTAAAATGTCACTGCCGGTTTTTGCCGCGGTGACAATGGGGAGTATGGGGTTGTATTGATGGAGAATATAATACGTCAGGAAAATAATGAAATACTGCTTGTGGACAGCGATGAATATTATCTGACAGTGATGTCGGAATTTATAGCAAAAAGACCAAACGCTCCCTGGAGAGTGAGAACCGTTAATACAGGAGCAAAGGGATGGGAAGATATATTTTTGTCAGGAATCGGTAAGAAGTTTGTCGCTGTCAGCGAATCAAGCTATGAAACTGTTAAGGATAAACTGGAGGGAGGGCTTACAGTCATCCTAAACGAGACAGGAAAACTTGTTATAAAGGAATATGAAAATATAGATAAGTTTATGGCGGCAGAGGAAGTTTACAAGGCACTGGTTAATTCCTATACGGTGATGATCTGCGGCGATACTCATAAATCCTGTTTAAACGAGGGCGTGCTTATAGGCGTTTTTTCCCCGGATAATCTTAACACAAGGGATCTTTTTGCAAGGATGGTGGCGAGAAGGCTTTCCAAAGATTACAGAACGCTGTTTATAACAACGGAGGTGTTTGGGGGGATTGAGTCCAATGAGGAGTGGGGACTTAAGGATCTTGGGGACCTTATGTTTTTTGTAAATGATGAGGATGATAAATTTAATCTCTGGCTTGAAACCATAGTTTGCAAGGAACAGGGGCTTTACTACATTCCCCCTTTGAAGGCAGGGTTCAACGTTCCTTTTTATACAGAGAAGGAGTGGCTGAGACTTATTGAGCTTATTAAAAATGCGGGGTACGAAAGGATTGTTTTCGACCTAAGCATCGGGGTGTGCGGACTTATGGAGATTCTTAAGAAGTGCAATAAGATACTGACGGTTACCGCAAGAGGGAAGAATTCCGAGGCGCGCTATATGCAGTTTGCCGAACTGGTGTCCTTTGATGAAGCTAAAGATGTGTTGGGGCATTCCATAAGATGTTTTCTTCCCGAGAGAATGGCTCTTTGCAGAAAGGAGGAAATGTGGATCACCGGGGAGTTTGCGGATATCATCTGCGATGCAGCAGACAGGCTGGAGGTTGAGACCAAATGATGGGAGTGTATGTGGTTAATGATGTTGGTAACAGACAGTTCATTTAAGGGTGAGGTTAACAGAAAACAATAATTTTGAGAAATGAAGAACATGTTTTGAATGAGTGAGGAGAAAACTAAGTTGTGGGAGATATGAGAGGATAAAACATTACAGTTGGCAGTTTCAAGATGGGTATATCGGTTGACAGTTGGCAGTTTCAAGAGGGGTATATCGGTTGAAACAAATTGTGGTTAATGATATTGGGGTATGGACCATGGAATATAAAAACGAGGGGGCGGTCTTGGGGATGGATACAGGAACAATTAAAAACGAACTGCGAAAAAAGATACTGGAGCAGATTGATCTGTCCAATGATATAAGCGATGAAACCGTAAATGAGATTATCGACAGTGTTTTAATGGGGGACAAAAGGCTGTTTGTTCTTTCCCCGGATAAGAAGAAAAAGCTGAAGGGGGAATTGTTTGATTCTTTAAGGCGCCTTGATATTATTCAGGAATATCTGGAGGACCAAGAGGTTACGGAAATAATGGTAAACGGAAAGGACAATATTTTTATCGAAAGAAAGGGAAAGGTGATAAAAATAGATTCCTGTTTCGATTCCGAGGAAAAACTGGGAGATGTCATACGTCAGATAGTTTCCGGCGTAAACAGAAATGTCAACGAATCCAGTCCCATTGCCGATGCCAGATTAAAAAACGGAGCGAGAGTAAATGTGGTGATGGCGCCTGTTGCCTTGAACGGCCCCATTCTCACCATAAGGCGTTTCCCCGACAAGCCCATTACAATGGAAAAACTGATAAAATGGGGAACCATAACAAAAGAGGCAGCAGATTTTGTGAGACTTTTGGTGGCAGCAGGATACAACATCTGCATCAGCGGCGGTACTTCAAGCGGAAAAACAACGCTTTTAAATGCTGTTTCCGGCTTTATCCCCAAGGATCAGAGAGTGATAACCATAGAGGACAGCGCGGAGCTTCAGCTTCAGGGACTGAGTAATCTTGTGAGGCTTGAGACCAAGAACACGGGAGGAGAGGAAAGCACGGATATTACCATCAGGGATCTTATAAGAGCCGCTCTTCGAATGAGACCCGACAGAATAATTGTGGGTGAGGTGAGGGGCAAGGAAGCGATGGATATGCTCCAGTGCATGAACACGGGACATGACGGAAGTATGAGTACCGGCCATGCCAACAGTGCGGCGGACATGCTTTCAAGGCTGGAAAGCATGGTGCTTATGGGAGTGGAGATTCCCCTTCTTGCCATAAGAAGCCAGATAGGTTCCGGGATAGATATAATAATCCATACCGCAAGAATGCGTGACAGAAAGAGACGGATATTGGAGATAACGGAGGTGACGGGTTATGGCGAAGAGGGGTACGGACTCAACACCCTGTTTGAATTCGAAGAGGAAAGCACAAGCACCAGGGAACAGGTGGTGGGAAGCCTTGTCAGAAAAAATGAGCTTATTGACACAAGAAAGCTCAGGTCCGCCGGATTACAAAAGTATTCTTGTTGATAAAAAAGAATACCTTTGGGCTTTGTTGAAAAGTGCGGGGGTTGTGACAATATTGTCATATTTCTTTTACAGAAGATGGTGGGGAATAATAATGACTTTGCCTCTTGGTGTTTTTTATTTCAAAAAGGAGATTAAGGACAGAAAGATACTTCAAATGAAAGAGCTTACAAGGCAGTTCAAGGAATATATTCTTGCGGCAAGCGGACTTATTAAGGCGGGATATTCTGTGGAGAATGCTTTCTGCGGCTGTAAAAAAGATATGATTGAACTCTTTGGCAATGAGGGACATATATGTCTTGAGATTGAGTACATCAAAAGAGGGCTTGTTATCAATATGACCCTGCAGGAGCTTTTGGAGGATTTTGCCCTAAGAAGCGGGATTGACGAGATTGGACAGTTTGCGGGGATTTTTAAGATAGCGGGGAAATCCGGGGGAAATATGGCAGACATTATCAATGATACCGCAAATGTTATAAGCGCCGGCATAGATATCATGACGGAGGTGGATACTGTTTTGTCGGGAAGAAGGCTGGAGAACAAGGTGATGATGTTTATGCCCTTCTTTATAATAGGCTATCTTGATTTTTCCTACAGAGGATATCTGTCACAGTTGTACGGAAATTTAAAGGGGGTGGGTATAATGACAATCTGTCTCATAGTTTATGTAGCGGCTTACCTGGCAACCGAGAAAATATTTAAAGCTATGGAGAGTTGAACCGGGGAGCTGAATCAATGGATAAAATAAAGGATTGGATAAAGGAATTACCGGAAAATTTATATGTTGCTCTCAGGGACAAAGGAATGTTTCGAAAGACGGCGGTGGGGGAGGATCTTAAGATTCTTAACCCCCAATGTGATAAGGAAAAGCTCTTGAGAGAGTATTATACTCAGAAGATTCGGTTTTCTCTGATGATTATTGTTGTGGGGCTTTTTATTTTCGCAATGCTTAAGATAAAGTGGGCTCAAACCTCTAAAGGTATGGACA
>JAILPU010000103.1 GCA_024699395.1 Lachnospiraceae bacterium
ATTTGTAAGGCTGTCTCCCGCAACGGGAATCATTCCGAAAGCGGTAATACAACCGTCCCGGGTTATGGAAATATCGCTGGTTCCCGCTCCCACATCAACAAGAGCCATATTGAGCATCCTGTATTTTTCGGGAATAGCCACCCTCATGGCGGCTATGGGCTCCAAAGTAAGATTTACCACGTGAAGACCCGCAAGTTCCACAGCTTTATAGAGACCGTCCACAACATCCTCGGGAAGAAAAGTCCCTATAATGTCCATTCCTATTTTTTTACATTTATGATTTTCCAGATTTGAAATCTGAAGGTCATTCATAAAATATCGCATGGGATAATGACCCACGCAATAGAATTTGAGTTCTTTATCTTTTGTATCGTCCAGCTCTTTATAAGCTTTTTCAACGCCCTCGGCATTAAGGATGTAAATATCCTCACCCGTTATCTCTTTTTCGTTTTCAAACTCCTTATCCACATGGGTGACTACGGTCCTTAAAACCCTTCCGGCAGCCGCAATACAAACATCCCCAAGCTTGGTATTCAGATCTTTTTCCAGAAGCTCGGTCACAGCTTTAATGCTGTCCGATACTTTGGCGATATCATGAATCTGACCGTCCATCATGGCTCTGGTCTCATGCTCCTTAATCCTCTGGGCCACCACATGAAACTCATCACCGTAAAGATATCCCACGGTACCCACAATGCTTCTGGTTCCTATATCCAATCCGTATACATACTGGCTCAGGCTTTTACCCTGCTTAGGCATTATACTCCTCCAGTCTTTGCCTTATCTGCTCATAGGCATATTCCGGCGTCTTGCTGTTATCGATAATAAAATCGCAGTTTTCTCTAAAAACATCATCCGAAAGCTGCTTGGACATTATCCCAAGAGTTTTCTCTTTGGAATACCCCCTGCTGTCCATAAGCCTCTTTATTCTGGTATCCCTGTCAACATAAACATACCAGAGTTCATCCACTATATTCTTATAGCCGCACTCTATTAAAAGCGCCGCCTCCAAAAAAAGAAAATCGGTTTTGGGATAATACTCTTCAAAATCCCTGATTTTAAGTATCTCATCCTTAACCGCAGGATGAATGATGTCATTAACTTTTTGAAGTAAGGAGGCATTGTTAAAAACAATACCGCTCATCTTTTTATTGTCTATTTCATTATCAGAAGAAAGAATCTCTTTCCCCAAAAGTTCCACCAAAGGCTTAAAGCATGGCTTCCCCGGCTTTTTAAGCTCATTGGCAAGATCATCCGCAAGTATCACCCTGCAGTTTGTATTTTCTCTGAGATAATTAAGGATAAGCGTCTTACCCGAACCGACGCCTCCGGTTATACCGATAAATCTCATCCTTTCACCTCACTACCTGTTATTTGGCTTCGTACCAGTCGTTTCCCTGACTGACGGATACTATTAAATCTACGGAAAGGTCCGCAGCCTGTTCCATGGAATCCTTTAATATCTGTTTAACCTTATCAACCTCGTCGAGAGCGGTTTCAATCAAAAGTTCATCGTGAACCTGAAGGATCATTTTGGACTTAAGATTATTCTTTTCAAGTTCGTCAAATACCTTAATCATGGCAATCTTCATAATATCCGCAGCAGTTCCCTGTATGGGAGAGTTCTTTGCCATACGCTCTCCCATGGATCTTTCGTTAAACTTGCTACTGGATATCTCGGGAATCTGACGTCTTCTTCCGAAAAGAGTATAGGAATATCCCGTTTTTCTCGTGGAATCCACAAGCAATTCAAGGTACTCTTTGATGGTGGGATATGTCTCATAATACTTTTCAATATATTCCTTGGCTTCTTTTCTTCCGATGGAAAGATCGTTACTTAAGCCAAAGGAACTGATACCATACACAATACCGAAATTTACGGCCTTAGCGTTTCTTCTCATTTCATCCGTCACTTCGTCGATGGGGATATTAAACACCTGGGAAGCCGTTATCCTGTGGATATCAAGGCCTGTCTTATAGGCATCTATAAGCTTCTTATCCCCGGACATATGAGCCAGAATCCTCAATTCAATCTGGGAATAATCCGCATCCACAAAGGTATATCCTTTTCTTGGAACAAATACCTTTCTAATCTTTCTTCCAAGCTCGGTACGCATGGGAATGTTCTGAAGATTGGGCTCCGTGGAGCTGATTCGTCCCGTGGCGGTAATCGTCTGATTAAAGTTGGTATGGATTTTGCCGTCACTGCCTATATAATCCTTAAGTCCCTCACCGTAGGTGGAATGAAGTTTGGTTAAGGTTCTGTATTCCAAAACGTTTTTAACTATCTCATGGTCGTAGGCAAGTTTTTCAAGGACATCCGCAGCCGTGGACATATTCTTCTTTCTTTGATCGGGCACGATACCCAGTTTTTCATAGAGAATATGGGCAAGCTGCTTGGGGGAGTTAATATTAAAATCTTCTCCCGCCTGTTCTATTATCTTATCGTGGAGCTCGTTAATCCCGTCCTTTAAGCTGTCGGAGTATTCTTCAAGCTTATCTCTTTTAACGGTGACTCCTTCTTTTTCCATGTCATACAAAACATAGGTAAGAGGCATTTCTATGGAATTCATAACTTCTTCCATCTTAGCCTCTTCTAAAAGTTTCTTTAAAACCTTTGCAGCCTTAAGACAGATAAGAGCTCTTTTGGTATAAAACAAAGAAACACCGGCGGAATCTATCATATTCGCCTCATTGAAGGTTCTCTTTGCAAAAAACTCTTC
>JAILPU010000106.1 GCA_024699395.1 Lachnospiraceae bacterium
GTGTCGGGATTGCTGGTGCAGCTAACACGACCGCCCATTCGTTCAACGGCTGCTTTTACAATGGATAACCCCAGGCCGCTGCCTGCCTGAGAACCGGGGGTTCTTGCCTTTTGTGACGTATAGGTCCTGTTGAAAATATGGGGAAGGTACTCTTTGGGAATTGCTTCTCCCGTATTTGATACATAGAAAATAATGTTTTTGCCATCAGAGTTTTTGTCATCAGAGCTTTCGGCACCGGAGTTTTTGCCATCAGATTTTCTGTCATCAGAGTTTATGTCATCAGAACTTTCGGCGCCAAGAGTAATTTTTCCGCCCTTTGGTGTGAATTTAAGAGCGTTGGAAAAAAGATTGTCAAGAATCCGTATTATCAATTTAATGTCTGCTTTAACAAGAAATTCGCTGTTTTCAGGTATTTGAGCCGTTAATTCGAATTCATTAAAGCGGCTGTCGCAGGTTATGTCAAAATAATATTCCTCCAAAAGAGAGCAGATATTTACTGTTTGCAATTCCAATTTTTTGGAGGAATCTTCTATACAGAAGAGTTCGTGCATATCGTTGATAAGAGCTTCCATGGTTTTGGTTCTTCTGTCTATCACTGCAATGTATTCCAAAAGCTCTTTTGTATCCATATCCTTTTGGGAGCCGATAAGGTCGAGGGTGCTGCGGATTGCGCTTACAGGAGCGCGAAGATCGTGGGATATGTTGGAAAGCATCATTTCACGCTCTTTTTTGAGAGAAGAGAGAGCGTCATTGGCAATGATAAGTTTCTTGGTCAATTCTTCTATGGTTTCCGATTCGAGACCGGGAGAGTTGAAAGTTTGTTTGTTCATCTATTATTTCCTTGAATTGAATCTGTAGCCCTTGGCCCAGACTGTTTCAATATAGTTGGTAAGTTCCGGGGCGATATCCATCTTTTTACGAAGCCTTGAAACTATTACCATAACGCTTCGTCTGTCGGTCTCAAGATAGGAGCCGAAAATCGCCTGTCCCAGCTCTTCAAAAGTTATGTCCCTGTCCGGATTTAATGACAGATATTTAAGAACCTCAAACTCTCTGTTGGGAAGGGGGATTTCCTCACCTTTGAAAGAAACCTTATGAGACATGTAATCGATGGAAAGTTCACCGAATTTTTTCACCATGGATGAGGTGTTTTGGACGCTGTTGGAAAGCTCTTTGTTACGCCTTAAGCGGACGTTTATCCTCGCTTTTAATTCTCTTAAACTGAAGGGCTTTACCAGATAATCGTCACCGCCGTTTTCAAGACCTTTTACGGTGGAGTCCTCGTCATCCTTTCCCGTAAGGAAGATTATGGGAACTCTTGTAAACTGTCTGAGCATTTTGCAACATTCAAATCCATCAATTTCGGGCATCATTACGTCCAAAATAATGCAGTCGGGCTTACATTCTTTGGCAAGAGCTACTCCTTTTTTGGCACAAGAGGCGCAAAAAACCTTATAGCCTTCGTTTTCAAAGAATTTGGAGTTGAGGGACAAAAGCTCTGTATCATCGTCTATAAACAGCAATTTTTCCATAATGTCAGACTCCTTTGTTTTGATGATAACATAGCGGTATTGGAATTTCTATCAATATTGTTACAAATATTTACAAAAAAGATTACACAATATATACTAAAAGGTGTATACGAAACAGGGAACCCTTATAAAAACAAGCATAATTTTAAGGTGGTAAAAATGAAAAAATTCGAAGCTCCTGTAATCTGTAAAGTTGATGATCTTGCCGAGGGTATTTATGCGGCAAGCGGTGCGGTTGTTAACGATCCCATTCCTGTTATTACCGAAACAGGAGACTGGAAATTTGATGTTAAGTGGTGTAACCACAACAGCGGTTCCCATTCCGAGATGGAAGTTCACGGACACAATTACGGTAAACAAGGTGGATCGCACATTGAAGTTACTTTGGCGTTTTTCGGAAGAGGAAAGATTATTTCCTGTGCAAACGCTTCCAAGGCTACACAGACAGAGTGGTCATCCAACTCCATCAAGCTTGTGTATGACGGAGTTTTCAATCCCGGTGAGGATGTTGTATTCGGACTTCCCGATGTGAGATTTTCCGAATCTCCCGCACAGTATTCATATCATCTCTCGGGTCAGAACTGTAACTGCCCCGCAAATGATGCATTTATGATAACCGGCGTTATATGTAAATAAGTTTTATTGAAAAACACATGCATAATAAGATAAAGCATTACATTGACAGGATAAAAAACGGACGACTGGACAGAATGAGAGAAGAGATCAAATGGATTTACGGCTACGGCCGTATCCACATTCTGTCTGTCGTTTTATATACTCTTCTTGGCCTTACCTCCACGGCGGTAGGGCTGTTTTCAAGTCTTGTATCAAGAGATCTGGTGGACATTATCACAGGCCATAATTCCGGAGAATTGATCAGGACTTTTTTGCTTATTATCGGAACCACGATTCTTAATATTTTCCTGACACAGCTCTCGGTATATCTTTCCGCCAAAATCAATATGAAGGTCGACAATGCCATTAAGGCGGATATTTACGATAAAATTATGGTTACCGAATGGGAGGCTCTTAATTCCTATCATTCCGGAGACCTTCTCACAAGATGGATGGGAGACGTGTCCAGAATATCCGGTGGACTCCTCAATCTGGCTCCCAATCTTATAATATATCTTTGTAAATTTTTAGGGGCTCTTATAATGGTGGTGAGATACGACGCTTCTTTTGCGGTATTTGCCCTTGCCAGTGTTCCCGTGAGTCTTATTTTTTCCAAAAAGAGTTTAAAAATGCTTCAAAAACACAATATGAGCACTCTCAATGTGGGTGCTAAGATGAACTCTTTTTCCCAGGAAACCTTTTCCAATCTTCAGACTGTAAAGGCTTTTGATATGGTGGGGCTTTATTCCTCAAAGCTTAGAAGCCTTCAGAAGGAATATACCGACGCCAATATAAGATATCAGAAGTTTTCCAATATCAATTCCATAATCCTTACCTTTGTATCCCTTCTTGTAACTTATTCCACCTACGGATGGGGAATTTATAAGGTTTGGAGCGGTGCCATAAGTTACGGAACAATGACCATGTTTTTAAGTCTTTCCGCGACGCTTTCAGCAACAACCCAAAGTCTCATCGGACTTGTGCCTGCCACAATCGCCATGAGTAATGCTGCAAGACGACTTATGAATGTGGCTGAGCTTCCCAAGGAGGACTATTCCCACAGTGAGGAAGTAAAAGCTTTCTATGAAAAACATAAGGATATCGGCGTTGGCCTTAGGGTAAGGGACGTTTCATACACCTATTCCAACAGGACAGAGGTGTTTTCCAATGCGTCCTTTGATGCCATGCCCGGTGAGACCATCGCTCTTGTGGGACCTTCGGGAGGAGGCAAAACCACGATAATGAGGCTTATACTTTCCATTATTAACAGTAAGGATGGGGAGTGCTTTATATGTGCCGGAAGGGATAAAGATAACGACAAAATGCCTCTTACAGCTTCTGTGAGACAGCTTTTTGCTTATGTACCCCAGGGTAATACCATGTTTTCCGGGACTATTGCCGATAATATGAGAAATGTTAAAGAAGATGCCACCGATGATGAGATTGTGGAGGCGCTTAAGATGGCTTGTGCCTGGGATTTTGTGAAAAAACTTCCCGAGGGCATTAACAGCATGATCATGGAGAGAGGCGGCGGCTTTTCCGAGGGACAGGCTCAGAGGCTGTCTATCGCAAGAGCTCTTTTAAGACAATCCCCCATACTTTTACTTGATGAAGCCACCAGCGCCCTTGATATTGAGACAGAAAAGCAGGTTTTGAAAAATATAATGAACGGAAAAAGATTAAGGACTACCATAGTCACAACCCACAGACTTTCGGTGCTCAATGTATGTAACAGCGTGTATGAGATTAAAGATAACACCTGTACTTGTTTGAGCAAGGAAGAAATAAAAGAAAGATTACAGTCGGTCTGAATCCTGAAGCGCCTTAAGGGCGGCCTTGACTGCGTTTTCAGTGGGAGTGCAGTACATTTCAAATACGGGTATATGTTGGGCAAATGCTTCAAAGAAGGTAATATTCTTTTGAAGCATTTCTTTGTTCCAGGCGGGGGAAACCGAGCGCTGACTTAAAGAGAGGGCTGCTCTGTGGGTAGATAAAAGATTTATCTCTTCGTTTGTTCCCTGCTTAATCATAAACACGGCGCCGATTTTATGGGATAAGGGACTGTTTATTTCGGAGGTTCCGCACCAGGGTATTCCGATGGTTTCGTAGGAATCATTGTTGTTACATATAAGATTAAGATCTCCGTTTATCTGGGTGGCGCCAAGATGTTTCTCCCAAAGTTTGGCCTGAGTGCTTTTTCCTACACCTGACATTGCGGAAAACAGGTAAAGCTTGCCTTCGTACAAAACTGAAGCGGAGTGAAGGGCAAATTCGTTTAACTGTTCAGAAGCAAAGAGATAAAAATGGCGAAGAGCGTTAAACAGTTCTTCCCTATCCTCACGGGAATCCGGCAGTTTTTCACAGATTATCTCGCCGTAATCCCCGCTGTTTGAGATAAAACCGTATTTTACGGTATTAAAGGCGCAGAATTCAAGAAAATATCCACCTTCGACAGCTGTTATCTTTAAGTCTTTGGTGAAAATCAGGGTTTTACCTTCGGGGGTATAATCTTTTGACACTTTAAGGTCAATATTTAAGGGATACATGGATTTTTCTGTATCCTGTATCTGCTTTATTTCTTTGAGGTTTTTAATTTCAAAACCTTTAAACCAATCTTTGACCTCGTTAAGAGGGCGGGAGAATCCAAGACGGATATTCCCGATGTCAAGATATTCACAGGGAGTGAATGATGTGAATTTATGTTTTTGCGAAGGCAGTGAAGCTATGGTATTATTTTCAAGGAGCTCAGCGTTTTTTAGAAAGAAAAGGAAATCATCGATTATTTTTTGAGCCCTGGCAGCTTCTTTTTTTGAGATTTCATAAAAATTAAAACAGGAATTAATTATTTCCTCTTTGGAGATTTCCTTTTCCAAAAGCCTGCATATGTAGCTTCCGATTTCGTTTATCTCATAGGGTGGGCAGAATGAGGCCCGGGATTGCCCGGAGGGCAAAAGATAGAAGTGATTGTGAATTTGGGTGATCAGATAGTCTTCTTTTAATCGCATAGGGTCACCTGTCTGACAATTTACTATATTTAGAGAAATGTTATCATATTAAAACGTGGATAACAAGCGACCAAAAGGTTTAGAATCTCAAAAAAAAGGTGGAAGAAATGGCTGATAAAACAGATGCTGTAAAGTTGTTAAAAGAGGGTGGAAGCCTTAGAATTTCCCCTGTGGGAGACAGTATGCTGCCTTTGTTGAGGTCTCAAATTGACGAGGTGGTTATAGCTCCCACAACCTGGGAGGAAGTAAAGAAAAACGACATAGTTCTTTTCAGAGGTAACAAAAATCTTCTTACGCTCCACAGGGTCTGTCGCATTGATAAAGACTGTTTTTATGCCGTGGGGGACGGACAGACCAAGATTGAAGGACCTGTGGATAAAAGTCTTTTGTACGGGAAGGTTAATCTTATCATAAAAAAC
>JAILPU010000172.1 GCA_024699395.1 Lachnospiraceae bacterium
CATAGTAATCTTTCAGCTTCTTTTTGCAAGCCTTGCTTCCTACGGCTTTGCCAGATATTCGGGTAAGTTGAGAACGGTTATCTTTTTTGCTTATATAATTCTGGTACTTATGCCGTATCAGGTTACGCTGGTTCCCAACTATCTGGTTATAAGTAAGCTTGGACTTCTGGATTCCTTCTGGGCTATATGGCTTCCGGGTATTTTTTCACCCTTTGCCGTATATATGCTCACCAAGTATATGAAAAGAATACCATTCTCACTGATTGAGGCCGCCAAGATAGACGGAGCCGGTGAGTTGCAGATATTTTCGTCCATATGTATGCCTATCTGTAAAGGAGCCCTTTGTTCCGTGGGCATACTGATATTTATTGATTACTGGAATATGGTGGAACAGCCTTTGATTCTTTTAAACGATTCCTCCAAGTTTCCATTAAGTATTTTTTTGAGTAAAATAAATGCTGCGGAGATTGGTCTGGCCTTCGCCGTGGCTACCGTATATATGGTCCCCAGTCTTTTGATATTCCTGTACGGGGAAGAGTACCTTGTGGAAGGTATTACATATCAGGGTGGAATAAAGGGATAATAAGAAAGGGATATAAAATGGAAGACAAGAAAAACAAAAGAAAAGAATGGATTAAAAATCTGGCTATAATTTTTCTGGTGATACTGCTTATTCTCACCTTTTTCTCCAATACCATAATGAATTATTCGCTTCCTCAGGTGGCTACTCAGTATGTGGAAAACGGAAATATCACCACAAGAGTAAGGGGCTCGGGTACTGTAGAGACAGGAGATCTTTACAACGTCTGCGTTAAGGAGACGAGAAAGGTAAAGAGCCTTGCGGTTAAAGTGGGAGACAAGGTTCAAGAGGGAGATATTCTCCTTTATCTTGACGAAGCCGAGAGCTCCGAATCCGAGGCAGCAAGAAAGAAAGTTAAGGAAGCGGAGGATGCTTTTGATACAGCTCTTATAGGATTCCTTAAGGAAAATGATGTCTCTGTTATTAACAGCGCAAAGAGCGGTCAGTCCATAGAGACATATATGAATAAGATAAGCGCGGCAAGAAAAGAAAAGGAAGCTGCGGATACAAAGGTTGACGATCTTACCAATAAGAGTGCATCCATCCAGAACAAGATCGACAATTATCCCGCAAGCAATGCCAATGTAACCAATGAAACAAATGCCTATAACAATGCAAAGGCGGCTGCCGATGCGGCAGAGACCAATCTTACCGTCTGCCAGAACGCTCTCGATGAGATTAACAGATATATCGAAAGAATCGGCGGATCGGACGGAGAGTCGGGAGAGATAGGCTATTATACAGCACTTTACGATACCGTATCCAATAACGATGCACAGAATTTTAAAAGCATTATTGAAACCAAGAAACAGGAATACAATTCCTATTTAAGCAAACAGATCGAAGCCAAAAAGAAGGTGGATGATGCAACCACCCAGAAGGCAAATGCCGATCTTAATCTCAAGCAGGCAGAGAACAATCTTAACAACAAGAAATCTCAGGGTGATACCACGGGTAAGATTAACGAGCTTAAGAATCAGAAGGCAAAGTACGACGAGGAGCTTGAAAAGGCAAAGGAAGAACAGGCCAAGAAAGTTAAGGCTTTTGAGAACCTTCTCGCCGAAGTAAACATATCCGACAGCATAAAGAGAAATTATGAGGCTATTACCGAGGCGAAAGAAGAGTTGGCTAAACTTTCCACTTCCGAATTTGCAGATGATACACTTAAGGCACCTATTTCCGGTACCATAGCAAATATCGGTGCTGCTGCGGGAAAAGAGATTTCCGCTGCCGCTGAGGTAATGCAGATACAGCCCGAGGGTAAGGGCTATACCATGAAAATGGATGTTACCACCGAGCAGTCCAAGATTGTTTCCGTAGGTGACAAGGCTACGCCTGTTAACACATGGGCTGACGATGATATTGATATCACACTTAAATCGATTAAGGTAAGTGAGAAGGATCCTGCCAAGATGAAGACCCTTATTTTTGAGATGGAGGGTGAAAACATTGTCGCAGGTCATGAGATGAGCGTTCAGGTGGGACAGAGGACACAGAGCTTTGATCTTATTGTCCCCAATTCTGCCATCAGAGAAGACAATAACGGTAAATTTGTGCTTGTTATCACTCAAAAAAGTTCTCCTTTGGGCAACAGATATATTGCTACAAGAGAGGATGTTACGGTGCTTGCTTCGGATGATACCAAGAGTGCTATAAGCGGCGCAATTGATGCATGGCAGTACATCATAACCACAGCAAATAAGCCTGTGGAGCCGGGAGATCAGGTGAGACTTAATGAACAATAAGTTGGGATTAAAAAAAGGGCATGTCTGTTACGCCGTAAGTGCTTTAATTATTTTGATCCTCATGTTTGTCTTTAAAGGTCTGGCGGCATATTGCGCCCAAAGACCCATTGAACAGGGATTTGCCACAAGATGGAGCAAGGATAAGGATTATGCCCAGAGTACTGTCTTTTTGTCCGTGGAGGCCGAGCTTAAGGAGGATGATATTGAGACCTTAAGACACAAAATGGACACCTTATTGGCAAATGCCGGTGTTGTCAAGGAAGATGATTTTAAAGGCAGACTGTGGGTTGACGCCTATTCCGGTAACGGTACTGTAGATGTTTCTTTTAATAAAAACAGCGGTAACTTTGCGGCTGTGGGTGTATCGGGAGATTTCTTTTTGTTCCATCCCTTAAAGCTTCTTTCAGGTACTTTCTTTTCCGATGATGATATAATGGACGATTATATTATCGTGGATCAGGACGTGGCCTGGCAGCTTTTCGGCTCCGCCGATATTGCCGGACAGTATGTTACCATTAATTCAAAGCCCTATATCATTAAAGGGGTTATAGAGAGAGATACATCACTTATGTATAAGATGGCGGGACTTGATAAACCTGTTGTTTACATGTCCTTAAATGCTCTCAGAGATAACGGAACTTTTTATTATATAAACTGTTATGAACTTCTTGCTCCCGAGCCTGTGGATGGTTTTGGAATCGGACTGTTAAAGGAAGAACTTAATATCAGTGAAAACAACGCCGAATGCGTTGACAATACCAAAAGATTTGATTATTTTTCCGTTATGAAGCTTATACCCGGGATGCTTAAAAGGGTTATGAATTCCAAATCCATTATTTTCCCCTATTGGGAAAATGTGGCAAGAGGGTATGAGGATATACTTATAAGACTTTATTCGTTATATACTTTCTGTCTTGCGTATGTGATTATTTTCGGTATCGGCGCTGTGGTATTTTATTACAGACGTAAGAACTGGACCATTATAAGTTTATGCAGATCTTTGTACGAAAAACTTGTTGTTTTTGTTTATAAAATCAAAAATTATAGGAGATTTAAGGATGAAGAGGAGTAGTTTTAAAAGGGTTATTGCACTGGGACTTAGCTTTTGCATGTGTCTTTCATTGGCTGCCTGCTCAAAGGGGAACGAAGACGGTGGCAAGACTTCAACAAAATCAAATAACAAGGCGGATAAGAATCTCTCCAAGATGTATGTGTACAAAGAGGAGCCCATTGATTTTGTTTCATCCAAGGACGAGAATACATATATGAGCCTTAACACCATGGAAATTTGCGGTGATGAGGTATATGTTATTTATTCCATGTCTTCTGAAAAAATTTCAAATGCTTATTATCTCACAAAGGTGAATTCCGAGACTAAGAAAGCGGATACTGTGGTTTTGGAAGGCACTCTGAATCAGCAGACCGACAACGAGATAGACGAAACCGATGTTAAGATTGAAACTGCTTACGCAGAGGCACCTCCAGAAGATTTGGATGTTGAAGCAGAGGCGTCAGAGACAGAGGTTTCAGAGGCAACTGAGGATTTAACAGCATATGATGATGCAGGCACGGAGGGAGCAAGTGCAAGCTTTGATTATTCATCAAGTGTACCCTTGGATTCTGATGTTTACAGTGACGATTACAGCGATGATTACGTTGAACCCTATTCCGAGTTTTCACAGTTTGCTGTAATGCAGGACGGAAAAGTGTGCGGATTAAGCGTTTCCTACGGTGACAGAGGATATAACGACGACGGAAGTGCTTCCACAGATTATTATATTTATGTTTGGGAAAATGACGGAAAGCTTGTCAACAGTTTCCTTTTGGAGGATGTATCCCCCGATGAAGGTTATAATTATGTTGCCGGCTTCAATGCTTTTGAAAACAATACTCTTAAGCTTGCGTTTGCGGGAGATGTTCCCGAGATTATAACTATCAATACTGACGGAAGTTTTGACAAAAAAGAGATTAATTCCGAAAACAGAAGCTTCGGCGATGTAAGTAACAGCTTTGTAATTGATGAAAATACCCTTGGCTGTATAGGCTATGATTATGAAAATGACTACGGCAAGGTTTTGTATTTCGAGTATGATTTTACCACCGATAAGTTCGGTGAGGTTAAAGAGCTTCCCGATTACCTTTACTACGCGGGAATCTACAGTGTTAACAGAGGAAAAGAGCACGACTGTGTATTTTCCGACGATAAGGGAGTATTTGCTTTCAATATCGGAGATACAGAGTGCACAAAGCTTATGGATTATACCAACAGCGACCTTCCCGTATATTCTCTCAATGACTTTGCTGTAATCGATGAAAATCATTTCTTCGGAATTTATTACGGAGATAACAGTGATCTTTGCCTTTCCTATTTTGAATATGTGGATCCCAAAGATCTTCCCGATAAGAAGGAGATAGTTGCGGCAGGTTGTTATCTTGATTCCGATTTCAGGAAAAAAGTAATTCAGTTTAACAAAAACAGTGAAGAGTACAGAATCGTAACCAAGACATACGAAGAGTATGATTCCAATGAAGGTGCTGTATCAGGTACGGAAAAACTTAACAAGGAGATTGCTGCGGGAGAGATGCCCGATATTCTTGTTAATTACAGATATTCTTCCAATCTTCCCATTGAAAGCTATGCAAAGAAGGGACTTTTTGCAGATGTGGAAGAGCTTATCAAAAACGATCCCGAGTTGTCCGGTTACGAATTTATGGACAATGTATTTGACGCATACAGGATAAAGGGTAAGCTTTATGCAGTTATTCCTTCTTTCAGCGTTCAGACCTATGTGGGTAAGAAGAGCATATTCAATAAGGACTCTCTTTCCTTTGACGAGTTCCTTGAATATTCAAAGAATCTTCCCGAGGGCGGTCAGATGATGGAGGATATGACAAGGGATTCCTTCCTGACCAATTTCTATCAGTTCAATAAAGTAAATTACGTTGATGAATATGAGAAGAAGTGCTCATTTGATACCGATGAGTTCAAGAAGGCCCTTGAATATGCAAAGACACTTCCCGATGAAATAGACTGGAGCAACCGTGACGAGCAGTATTATGATGAGCAGTCGGCGGCATACAGAAATGAAAAAACACTTCTTTGTTATGCGGGACTTTACGGTATTGCGGATATGAACTGGATTCAGGGAGGTTCCTTCGGTGAAGAAGTTGCCTACACAGGCTTCCCCTGTGACAGCGGTAACGGTTCTGCCATAAGTGCCGATGTCTGCTATTACTTAAGCAATGAAAACGGTAATGTTGACGGAGCATGGAACTTTATTAAGCAGTTTTTGAAAGAGGATTATCAGAAGGAAAATGTATGGGCGCTTCCTATGCTTAAGAATCTTTTAAGAGATCAGATAGTTAAAGCGACAGAAAAGCCTTATTACATTGACGATAACGGGGAAAAGGTTGAGACACCTTACTCTTACTTTATCGGAAACGAAGAGGTTCAGTACGATCCCATGTCAAAAGAGGATGCTCAGAAGGTATTTGACTTTATCTGCAGCGTGAATAAGAAAATGGCTGATACCGACGACCTTTACGAGATTATCACCGAAGAGGCCCAGGCATATTTTGCAGACCAGAAATCCGTTGATGATGTGGTAAACGTTATTCAGAACAGAGCCCAGCTTTTCTTAAATGAAAGGATCGATTAATTTGGAAGGGGCAAGATGTATAATCATATGTGCCGGAGAACTGACTGTTTCCAATATTAACGTTAATGAAAACGAGATGGTAATAGCAGTGGACGGCGGCTTTGATTATTGCGATTTTCTGAAGATTACCCCGGATGCGGTAATCGGAGATTTCGATTCCCTTTCGGATGAAGGGCTTAGAAAATTAAAGGTATATGAAGAGCAGGGAGGGAATGTTATTTCCCTTCCTGTTATAAAGGATGATACCGATACAATCTACGCTGTAAAATATGCTCTGGAAGAAGGCTTTAAAAGAATCGAGCTCTTCGCCGCTTCCGGTGGAAGACTGGATCATACCATAGCCAACATACAGACCCTTTTGTTTATAAAGGAACATGGTGCTTTAGGGTATTTAATGGAAGGCGGCTCCATGACCTTTGTAATCCAAAATGAAAAGGTGAGCTTTAAAAATATTTCCGGAATGTTTTCCGTATTCTCCCTTGGAGAGTGTGCAAAGGGCGTTGATATAACCGGAGGAAAGTACGAACTTAAGGACGGAGTGCTTAAGGATTCTTTCCCACTTGGTATCAGCAATGAGTTTACGGATAAGCCCTGCGAGATAAGAGTTAAGGAAGGAAAACTTCTTTGCATTGTATATTATTGATTTGGTTTGTTGCTTGAAATAAGAGCATCGGCGGTCTTATTGTAAAAATTTCAAAAAATCAGTTGAATTATGTTTGCAGCTGTGTTACAATCTAATTCGATTGATTTAAAGATTAAAAACAGAATGTGAATTCTGCGGAGGTAAAAAATGTCAGCTTTAAGAGTTGTTTTAACCATTATTTTTATAATTGATTGCCTTGCACTTGTGGTTTTTGTACTTATGCAGGAAGGTAAGTCAGCAGGACTTGGTTCCATAAGCGGTGCAGCGGAGACATATTGGGGCAAGAACAAAGGCCGTTCCATGGAAGGCACTTTGGTTAAGCTCACCAAGGTAATTGCTGCTGTATTCCTTATTTTAACTGCTGTACTTAATCTTAATGTTTTATAATTTATCATTTGAGTTGATAAGAACCGAACCCTTGGCAATTTGCCAAGGGTTTTCATATTCCATAGGAAATTGATTCGCAATTTCCTATGGAATATGAAACGCTACGCTAATGATGCGCACTCGCGCGTAATGTAATTGTTGCAAAAAAAACCGCGAGACGTAAAGATGCCGCAAGCGGCATTCTTTATTGTATATGGGATATGAAAAAGAAGAAAGAATTATTAACAGGAATATTACAATTTAATCCCAAAGGCTTCGGCTTTGTCTTGGTCCCCGAAACAAACACCGAATATTTTGTGGGTAGGGACGACTTAAACGGAGCGTTTCACACCGACACCGTATTAATCTGCCCTCTTAATAAAAGGGGTAAGAAAAGACCGGAATGTGTAATTGAGAAAGTGGTGGAAAGAGGCTTTAAAAGCCTGGTGGGAACTTATGACGACTGCGATTCCAATTACGGTTTTGTGGTGTGCGACAATATAAGGATTCCCTTCGATGTTTTCGTGAGAAAAGAAAATTCCATGGATGCGGTATCCGGTCATAAGGTTGTGGTGGAAATAACCGATTACGGCTCACCCAAAAAGAATCCCGAGGGAAAGATAACTAAAATCCTTGGTCACGAAACCGATCCCGGTGTTGATATCAAGGCTATAGCCATGGGCTATAATGTGCCCATTGATTTTAACGAGGAAGTACTTGAAGAAGCGAAAACTGTAGCTTCCAAAGAGATAGTTGTCACCCCCGATAGGGAGGACTTTAGGAAAAAGATTATGGTCACCATAGATTCCGAGGATGCCAAGGATCTTGATGACGCAGTGAGCCTTGAAGTCAAAAGAGATTCGGTTATTTTAGGTGTTCATATTGCCGATGTTTCGGAGTATGTAACCGAAGGATCCTTACTTGATGAATGCGCCCTTGAAAGGGGAACCAGCATTTATCTTACCGACAGGGTTATACCCATGCTTCCCAGAGCCCTATCCAATGACAAATGTTCCCTCAATGCGGGAGAGGACAGATATGCTTTAAGCTGTATCATGGTTTTTGACAGAAAAGGGGAGCTTAAGGAAAGCAATGTGGTTCAAAGTGTCATTAACGTTAACAGACGTATGTCTTATAACGAGTTGATGCATTTTTTCGAATTGAAAGATAATAAAGAAAATTTAGACGTCACAGGCTATGACAAAAAGCTTATAACCATGCTTTCCAATATGAGGAAGCTTGCTTCAAAACTCAGAAAAAAGAGAGTGGAAAGGGGAAGTATAGAGTTTGATCTTAAGGAATGCAAGATTAAACTTAACAAAGATGGCCGTCCCATTTCCATTGAACCCTATGAGAGAAACGAAGCCACAGGACTTATCGAGGAGTTTATGCTTGCGGCAAACGAATCTGTTGCGGAACATTTTTTCTGGCTTAATATTCCTTTCCTCTACAGAGTTCACGAGGCTCCCGATGGGGATAAAATGAAGCTTCTTGCCACTTTTATCAATAATTTCGGGTATACTTTTAAGGGAGTTGGCAGCAAAAAAACAGGAATAAGACGTGACGGTTTCCATCCCAAACAGATGCAGAAGCTTCTTTCCTCCATTGAAGGCTCCAAGGAGGAGGCTATGATAAAGAGAATGGCACTAAGGAGCATGATGCGGGCCTGCTATTCGCCCAAATGTACAGGACATTTCGGACTTGCAGACAAGTATTATTGCCATTTTACATCTCCCATAAGGCGTTATCCCGATCTTTTTATCCACAGGATAATAAAGGAGTATCTGGGAGCTTCTCTTGATAAAAAGAGAATCGAGCATTATGAGGCCATACTGGATGAAAGAGCATCACACACATCCATGACCGAAAAACGCGCCGACGAACTGGAGAGAGAGTGCGACAGATATAAAAAAGTGGAGTATATGGAGAATTTCATCGGTTCCGAATTTGAAGGCGCAATCAGCGGCGTTACGGGATGGGGCTTTTATGTGGAACTGGAGAATACCGTGGAGGGCCTGGTTCACATAACAACCCTTAAGGATGATTATTACGATTATATCGAAGAAAGGTGCGAGCTTTGCGGCGAGTATACAGGCAGGCGTTACAGCCTTGGAATGCCTGTTAAGGTAGAGGTGGTTAACGCCGACAGAGCTTCAAGGACCATCGATTTTATATTGGCAGAAGAGGGAAGAAGACATGGCAGGAAAAGAAACAAACAATAAGCTTGTCGCCAACAATAAGAAGGCATTTCATGATTATTTCATAGATGAAAAATACGAGTGCGGCATTGAACTTTGCGGCACCGAGGTTAAATCGGTAAGGATGGGGAAATGCTCCATCAAGGAAGCCTTTGTCAGAATAGACAACGGTGAAGTTTTCGTCTATGGTATGCATATAAGCCCTTATGAAAAGGGAAATATTTTTAACAAGGATCCTTTGAGGATAAGAAAACTCTTGCTTCATAAATCTGAGATTACAAAGCTTTTTTCTAAGATCAGGGAAAAGGGCTTCACCCTTGTACCCTTGGAGGTATATTTTAAAAACGGTAAGGTCAAGGTGTTGATCGGCCTTGCCAGGGGTAAAAAACTCTATGATAAGAGGGAAGATATTGCCAAGAAGGATGTGAGAAGGGCAAACGAGAGGGAATTTAAGATAAAGAACCTCTGATTCAAGCCCGATTAATTGCATTTTTATGCATAAAGTGTTATATTTACCATATGGGCCAGTAAAGGTTTCGACAGGGATCTTGCAGCTGGAGAAGCGAGTCGCATGCGATGCGTTAAATGGCAAACTTAAAATTAAACGCTAAAACTAATAAATTAGCAGTAGCTGCCTAATTTGGCAGTATCCCCTCCCTTTGCACTCACACATTGGGAACCGGGATTCATGAATGTGAGAAACGACATTATCAAAGCTTTGAGATAATGGGCGTATTATGAAGCTACCGAAATCATGAGGATGTCTGCTTTCGCATGACGGAGGGAATATCAAATAACAGACTACACTCGTAGAAGGACAGGGAATGGGTTTTTGGACACGGGTTCGACTCCCGTCTGGTCCACTTTATATTGACGTGATGTTACAGTTTTAATATGTGCTTGGGCACATATTTGTAACTAAAAGTCAGTGGGGGACTTACCTGATCATAGTACCGGGAAGGGGCGATTATATGGCGGATAATTCCAACGACAAAGTACTGTATCCGGAAAATACCTCTGTTTGCGCAGAGGGTTTTTTGTTCTATAAGGAAGAAGATGCCGCGGCATTTGAAACGGAGCAGGCAAGGATACGGATGCTGGAGAAAAAAATAGATTATTCAAAGCCGGAAAGTGTTTTAAGAGTTTACGACCGTCTTATTGACGAAAAGATTTTTACAACAGTGGCCGGTCTTATTTTTATAAAAAAACTCAGGGATTTTCTTGTGAAGAATAAGGCTATAGACGAAGCTAAGATTAAACCCATACCGGAGTACCTTACATATTCCGCAAGGGACATAGCACCCAGAAGACCAGTAAGGCGGGTGGAGGCCATTAAGCCCAAACCCTCGGCGGCGTTACCCTGCTCGGTGATCCTCAATATTTTGCTGGTGCTTGCCATTATGGTAATGTTCTATGTCACTCTAAAATCGGAACAGCCCAATATTTTTAATTATGAGACTGCTCTTGTAAATAAATATTCGGAATGGGACAAGGAACTTTCCGAGAAGGAAGCAATGCTTAGGGAAAAAGAGCTGGAGCTTAAAAAGATAACTGTTATTTCGGAGCAAAATGAAAATGAAGAACAATAAAAGTATTCTTGTGGTGGATGATGAAAGCCGTATGCGTAAGCTTTTGCACGATTTTCTTGTGAGAGACGGCTTTGATGTATATGAGGCTTCAAACGGTGAGGAGGCCCTTACTGTTTTTTCAAGAAACAAAGATTTGTCCCTTATAGTGATGGATGTGATGATGCCGGTGATGGATGGCTTCGAATGCCTTGAAATCATCAGAAAAACTTCAGACATTCCCGTGATCATGCTCACCGCCAAAAGCGATGAAAAGGACGAACTTAAGGGGTTTAAATTGGGAGTGGATGAATATATTTCCAAACCCTTTTCTCCCAATATCCTTGTGGCGAGAATTGAAGCGGTGTTAAGAAGAAGCGAAGGAAACAATCACGATGAGGTCTTATCCTTTGGAGGCATTACCATGGACAAGGCGGCTCATATTGTTTCCATAGACGGTAACCCCATAGATTTAAGTGTTAAGGAATTTGAACTTCTGGAATTCTTTATAGAAAATAAAGGCATAGCACTCTCCAGAGATAAGATTTTAAATAATGTTTGGAATTACGATTATTTCGGTGATGCCAGAACCATTGATACCCATGTGAAAAAATTAAGAAGTAAGCTGGGGGACAAGGGTGACTGCATCAAAACCATCTGGGGAATGGGTTACAAATTCGAGGTATAGTCATGAAACATTCCCTGAGAAGACAGTTTTCACTTATTTTCATCGGACTCATGGCTCTTTCCTGCTTTATATGCGTCCTTATGTGCAATCTTTTTTTGGAGAAGGTTTATCTTGAACGAAAGATGACTCTTATCAAAAAGGGTTACGACAATCTGTGTGAAGCCCTGGACAGGGATAAGTACGGCACCGATGAATTTAACACAAATTTAAACGAATATTGTTCCAAACACGATTTGGGCATCTGCCTTATCGACTCGGAATCTTCATTGGAATACATTTATTCCAACGGAAGAGGGGATATGGAGATAAGTC
>JAILPU010000112.1 GCA_024699395.1 Lachnospiraceae bacterium
GAGAGAACTCCTCCGGAACTTGCTGCTGATATTTACAGAAAGGGCGTTTATATTACGGGAGGCGCTTCTCTTGTAAGCAATTTTGCCCAGAGCGTTGCCGACGGAACGGGTCTTAAGGTTAACCTTGCCGCAGATCCCATCTCCAGCGTATGTAACGGTATTAAGAAGATCATTCATGACAACAATTACAAGAGCCTTGCTTATTCCATAGAAGGTATGTCCAAATGAGTCCCGTTTTAAAACCACAGAAAGAAAGAATAAGAATAACTTCAAGAACGTTACTGTGGAGCTTAAGTGCCTTTTGTGCTCTTTTGATGCTTATTTCCGTAGGTACAAGTTTCTTTGATTTCCCGGTTAATACCGTGACGGGCTCGGTTTTCGTTCCCTTCCAGAAGGGAATCGGGTCTGTTGGT
This sequence comes from Lachnospiraceae bacterium, assembly GCA_024699395.1. Taxonomy (GTDB): domain Bacteria; phylum Bacillota; class Clostridia; order Lachnospirales; family Lachnospiraceae; genus Acetatifactor. The sequence goes on from JAILPU010000112.1 coordinate 414, forward strand.
CGCTTTATGGGAGACAGAGTTAAACAGCTTGGGGATATAAAGGGCATTATCGAAGAAAATAATGAGCTTAAAAAGAAGGTTCAGGAGCTTACGGAAGAAAATACCCTTTTGATGAAGGACAAATACGAGCTCAATCAGTTGAGAGAGCTTGTGTCCCTTGATACCCAGTATGATTCCTACAATAAAATCGGTGCGAGAGTTATAGGCAGCGACGGCGGCAACTGGTACAGTACTTTTATTATCGATAAGGGTACCAAAGACGGTATCGATGTGGATATGAACGTCCTTGCCGACGGCGGTCTTGTGGGTATTGTTACGGGAGTGGGACATAACTGGGCGAGAGTAAGTTCCATTATTTCCGACGACTGCAACGTTTCCGCCATGACGCTTTCCACCGGAGACAATATGATAGTATCCGGAAGCCTTGAGCTTATTAAGGACGGTGAGATAAGTTTTCTTCGTCTTATTGATGAAAAAGACGTGGTTAAGGCCGGAGACAAGATTGTTACCAGCAATATTTCCGATAAATATCTCCCCAATATCCTTATAGGCTATATTTCCGAGATCAATAAGGATTCCAACAATCTTACAAAATCGGGAAAACTTAATCCTGTCTGTGATTTTTCACATTTATCCCAGGTTCTTGTTATCACCGATAAAAAGAAGGGCGCCGACTAGGCAGGTGAAGTGTTTTGAGAAAGCTTGTAATGTGTTTACTTATAATAGCTACGTTTCTTGTGCAGAACAGTCTCTTTTCGTCCGTATTGGGGCTTAAGATTATCCCTAATATTACAGTCATCCTTGTGTCAGCCTTCGGCTTTATGAGGGATGAGAAGGAAGGACTTTTGATCGGCTTTATATGCGGACTTTTGTATGATATTTTCTTTATGGATTTCTGGGGGCTCTATGCCATGATCTTTATGTACATAGGCTTTTTAAACGGATTGTTCTCCAGGATTTTTTATCCCGAGGACATTAAGCTTCCCATGGGGCTTATATGCTTAAGCGATATCACCTACGGTCTTGTGGTTTATATTGTGCGTTTCCTTGTGAGAGGCCGTTTTGATATTTCTTTTTATTTTACAAGGATTATATTACCGGAAATGCTTTTTACAATAATGCTTTCCATAATTATTTATCCCATCCTTCTCTTTATCAATCAGAAACTGGAAGGACGGGAACTTAGGAGCGTTCAAAAATTTGTTTGATGATTTCAAAGATTACATCATAAATATGATAAAAAGCCGTCTCACGATTTTTTCGGTTATATTTATCATCCTGGCAGGTATTCTCGTCAAAAGATGCTTTGAACTTCAGATAGTCAGGGGAGATGAATATCTGGACAGCTTTATGCTCCAGACCGAAAAAATCAAGGATATCTCCGCATCCCGTGGCAATATTTACGATTGCAACGGGAATCTTTTGGCATATAATAAGTTGGCTTATTCCGTTAAAATTGAGGATATTTTTGAAAACGGAAGAGAGAAAAACGCCAAGGTCAATGAGATTGTTTACATGCTTATCAAGATGATCGAGAAGAACAATGATAAAGTTGTAAACGATTTCAAAATTATTGTGGACGATGACGGCAATTTTGCCTATTCCGTGGAGGGCACCTCACTTCTTAGGTTTTTGGCGGATGTTTACGGTTACAAGACCATCGACAAGCTGGATGAAAACCAGAGGAAGATGACTGCCGACCAGATAATGGAATATTTAAGCAGGTACAAGGGCTTTGCCATCGGCGAATACGAAAATCCCGAGGAAAAGTCAGGTAACTTTATTCCCGGAAAAGGCTACTCCAAAGAGGACTGGCTTAAGATTGTAAATATCAGATACAACATGTCCTTAACCTCCTACAGAAAATACATCGGAACCACTGTGGCTACGGATGTTAACGATAAAACAGTTGCCGTTATCATGGAGAATTCCAAGCTTTTAAAAGGCGCCGTTTATATCGAAGAAGATACTGTCAGAAAGTATGAGGACTCCAAATATTTTGCCCATGTGCTTGGTTATGTGGGTAAAATTTCCTCCGAGGAATTAACCGCTCTTAACGAGGAGGCGGGACAGGATCTTTACACCATCAACGATGTGGTGGGTAAAAAGGGTATCGAGCAGTACATGGAGCGTGAGCTTCAGGGTGTTAAAGGATACGAGAAGGTTATCGTTGACAATACCGGTAAGGTTAGAAGCGTTCTTGACAATAAAAACGCGGAGCCCGGTAACAACGTATACCTTACCATAGACAAGGATTTAACCATTGCCGCTTACAACATTGTGGAGCAGAAGCTGGCGGGTATGATTTCCTCTAAGATTATAAATACCAAGGAGTACAATCAGGGGGCCAATTCCAAGAGCAGCGATATCAAGATTCCCATCTATGATGTTTATTTTGCTTTTATCAACAATTCTATTCTTAATATAAAGCATTTCGCCTCGGAGGATGCCGGAGAGGGCGAAAAGTACATTTACGAAAAGTACTGCGCCTACAAGGATGAGACCTACAACAAACTTAGAAAGATCCTTGTGGAGAAGGACAACGCATATTCCGGTCTTTCCAAGGAATATCAGGTATACGAGACAAATATTGTAACGCTTTTAAAGAAAAACAATGTTCTTATGTCCGAGGTTATAGACGAGAACGATGAGACTCAGGTTGCCTGGGCAAAGGATGAGTCCATAGGTCTTAAAGAGTATCTTGAGCATTGTATTAAAATGAACTGGATTGATGTCTCAAAGCTTACTTTTAATTCTAAATATACCGATACCGAGGAGATATATTTAAGCCTCGTGGACTCTATCATCGAAATGATAGATGACAATACGGAGTTCCAGAAAAAGTTTTACAAATATATGCTCTTAAACGACAGGATTACGGGAGAGGACATATGTAAAGCCGTATGCGAACAGGGCTGTATAGAAGTTTCCATCGAGGATGAGAGAGCTCTTTACTCCCATTCAATTTCTGCCTATCAGTTTATGAAAAACAGGATAGACAATATCGATGTTACTCCCGCTCAGTTAGCCTTGGATCCCTGTAACGCTTCTGTTGTTATTGCGGATGTTAACACGGGAGAAACAAAAGCTGTTGTGTCCTATCCCGGGTATGACAACAACAAGATGGCCAACAGCGTGGATCCTGAATACTATGCTAAGCTTATTACCGATAAAGCTACGCCGGAGTATAATTTCGCTACTCAGTACAAGGCGGCTCCCGGTTCCACATTTAAGATTGTTTCCGCTACCGCAGGTCTTATGGAAGGGGTTATAGATCTTGGAACCACAGTTATTTGTAAGGGTGTATTTACCGAGGTTAACCCCAACCCCAGATGCTGGAAGATTACGGGTCACGGCGCGGAAAATGTTTCCAGCGCCATCAAAGATTCCTGTAACTACTTTTTTTACAACGTAGGTTACCTTCTTTCCACTGTTTCCGGTAGCTACAATGAGAGTCAGGGTCTGGAATCCTTGAGAAAATATGCGGAAATGTTCGGCCTTTCCGAAAAATCCGGTATAGAGATTTCTGAGGAAACTCCCGAGGTCTCCGATAGATATCCCGTCGTTAGTGCCATCGGTCAGGGAACCAACTCCTATACCACAGCGGGACTTGCCAGATATGCCGCGGCCATTGCCAACAGAGGTACGGTTTACGACCTCACTTTGTTAAAAAAGGTGTGCGATGCTGACAATAATACCATCAAAGAGTATTCTTCTCATGTGAGAAATAAAATAGAGATACCTGACGAATACTGGGATGCCATTCACACAGGTATGAGAAATGTGGTTGAGAACAAATCATACTTCTCTGATCTTGCTGTTAACGTGGCAGGTAAAACAGGTACTGCGGAGCAGTCCAAATCAAGACCCAACCATGCACTTTTCATTTGTTTTGCACCCTATGAAAAGCCGGAATTGTCCATTGCAACAAGAATTGTTTTCGGATATTCCTCGGACTATGCCGCTCAGATTACAAGAGATATCATTAAGTATTATTACGGACTTGCCGATGAAAATGAAATCATCACAGGTACCGCCGATACCCCCGATACGGGTATAGCAAACGAATTCTAAATGAGGTTTTAACAATGGATGCTGTTACCATCAAAAGCTTTAAAGGCGGAATAAATCTTATTCTTGACCAAAATGCGGATTTTGAAGTAATCCTTGAAAGTCTTGCTGACAAATTCAGGATGGGAAGAAATTTTTTCGGAAATTCCAATATTGCCGTTTCCATTTGCGGAAGAGAACTGGATAACAGACAGGAGTTGGAAATAATAAAGACCATTAACGATAATTCCGATGTAAATGTGCTTTGCATTGTGGGTCAGGATGAAGTTACCCAAAAGAATTTCGTCAAAACCGTTAAGCAGGTGGAGGAAAGCCTTTCCCATGAAGCTACGGGAAGAATTTTCAGAGGAAGCGTCAAAAACGGCGACACCATCGAATGCAAAGAGAGCATTATAATACTGGGAGATGTTTATCCCGGATGCAGCGTGGTCTCCGACAGAAATATCATTGTCTACGGAGGCTTGTACGGGAAAGCATATGCGGGGATGAACGGTAACGAATCCTGCTTTGTGGCGGCTTTGGAGATGGAGCCCGAGAGAATTACCATAAGCGAAAAGGTTCTTAAGCCCGCAAAACCCAAATTCAGTATCTTAAAAAACATCAAACCCCAAATATGCAGTATCAAAAACGGTTCGGTGGTTACGGAAGTTCTTTACAAGGATATGATCGGAGAATTCTGATATGTCAGTGGGATACAGATTAAAAAATTTTGATTTTAAGCTGGTATTTTTGGTACTGTGCGTATCCGTTTTCGGCGTACTCACAATAGGAAGCGCCCAGGAGAGCGTTATGTTAAAACAGTTTTTCGGTGTTATTCTGGGCTTTTTCTTTA
>JAILPU010000292.1 GCA_024699395.1 Lachnospiraceae bacterium
TGGGTTCTCCTTTTGATATTTCAGTTACTTGTCTATTGTGTCTGTTTTTGATAAAATTATTTTTTGATAGGGTTTTTACCTTATATTTTCAAGATATTTTATCACATAAATTTTCAAAACGAAAGGTATTTTGCATATGGCACATGTTAAGCCCTTTTCTGCGTACAGACCCAAAAGCGGTCTTGAAAACACACTTGCGGCCCTTCCCTATGATGTATATAACAGAGAGGAAGCAACTGAATTTGTTAAAAAACATCCTGATTCTTTTCTGGCAATAGACAGAGCGGAGACTTTTTTTGATACAAGCGTTGATACCTACGATCCCATTGTGTATAAAAAGGCAAGACAAGTTCTTGATGATAAGATTAAAAATGGTGCATATGTCAAGGATAACAAGCCCTGTTATTATCTCTATCAGGAGACAATGGATGGCAGAAGTCAGACCGGTATTGTGGCATGTGCTTCCATTGACGACTATATGAACAATGTTATTAAAAAGCATGAGAATAGCAGAACGGATAAGGAGCTTGACAGAATTAATCATGTGGATACTCTGGACATGCAGACCGGTCCCATTTTCCTTGCTTATAAATCCAATGAAAAACTTAAAGCAATTATTGCGGATATTAAAAAAAGAGACTGCGCCTATGATTTTGTATCCGAGGACGGTGTGGGCCATAAAGCGTGGATCGTTTCCGATGATAAGGAGATAGAGGCTATAAGCGAGTGCTTTGCCCAAATGGATTCTCTTTATATTGCGGACGGTCACCACAGATGTGCTTCTGCTGTTAAGGTGGGACTTAAGAGAAGAGAAGAAAATCCGGGCTTTAAAGGGGATGAGGAGTTTAATTTCATTCTCTCCGTTATTTTTGACGCATCGGAACTTAAGATAATGGATTACAACAGGGTTGTTAAGGATCTTAACGGTTTGTCAGAGGCTGAATTTTTAAATAAGCTGTCCGAAAAATTTGAGGTGAAGGAAGTTACCGATTCTTCTCTTTGCCCTTATAAACCCGCAAAAAAAGGGGAATTCGGAATGTACCTTTCTAATAAATGGTATGTTCTTACATTGAAGGACAAATTTAAGAGAAGTGACTGCGTGGAGAGCCTGGATGTATCTTATCTTCAGGATTACGTCCTTACACCGGTCCTTGGTATTAAAGACCCCAAAACCGATAAGAGAATTGATTTTATCGGTGGCATCAGAGGATTAAAGGAACTTGAGAGAAGAGTGGCAACGGATATGAAGCTTGCTTTTTCCATGTATCCCACAGATATTTCGGAGCTTTTCGGTGTGGCTGACGAGAAAAAGCTTATGCCTCCCAAGTCCACATGGTTTGAGCCCAAATTAAGAAGCGGTCTTTTTCTTCACGATATTTCCAAGAATCAATAGAAGGGTGTTGTACGGAGTATGAATAACAAATTATATAAGTTAATGAACTGGCCGGAGATAGAAGGGGTAATATTTGCGGAGTGTGACGATCCTCACAGTATACTGGGACCTCACAAATCAGGAAACAATACACTTCTCCAGTGCTATTTCCCAAAAGCCAAAGAAATAAAGGTTAACTGGGAAAACGAAACCGGTGAAAACCTTTCCACACAAATGGAGATGGCGGACGAGGAAGGCTTTTTTGCCGTTCTTCTTCCTGTTAAAAACCTTAAGAAATACAATTACGATGTAACCTACGAAAATGAGACCGTTAAAAACATACCGGATCCCTATTTCGTAAAGACACTTTTTGACAAAAAGGATGCCGTTAAATTTACAAACGGTATTCACTATGAGATATACGATCATCTGGGAGCTCATCCCTTAACTGTGGAGGGCATATCCGGTGTTTATTTTGCGGTTTGGGCACCCAATGCCCTTGCTGTTAGTGTGGTGGGAGATTTTAACAACTGGGACCGCCATGTTCACCAAATGAGACGTATTAAGGATGTGGGTATATTTGAACTTTTTGTACCCGGAGCCAAAAAGGGACAGAATTATAAATACGAGATTCTTGTAAAGGGCGGTATTACCCAGCTTAAAGCCGACCCTTATGCCTTTGAATCACAGCTTCGTCCCGAGAATGCGTCGGTTATAACGGACCTTACCGAGTTTAAGTGGGAGGATAAGGAGTTTATCGATAAAAGAGGGGAGTTTCAGGCAAATGACAAGGCAATAAGCATATATGAAATGCACCTCAACTCTTTTATGGAGAAGGAGGATTTCGCCAATTACAAAGAAATCGCTAAAAAGCTTATTCCATATGTGAAAAAAATGGGCT
>JAILPU010000311.1 GCA_024699395.1 Lachnospiraceae bacterium
CGGCAACAGAGAGTGTGAAGACAAGATTAAGGAAGAGCTTGCCGTAACAAGCCGTTGCATGCCTTTCGAGCAGGAAGTGCTTTGCGGGAGCTCCACAGCATACGCACACATCCGAAAGCACTTCCTGCTCGAAAGGCATGCAACGGCTTGTTACGGCAAGCTCTTCCTTAATCTTGTCTTCACACTCTCTGTTGCCGCACCACATGGCTTTAACGAAACCTGACTTGGTTTCGAAAGCATCTCTGAACTCTGCCATGTTTCTTGCTTCGTAGGTATGCTCGTCTCTGTGCTTTCTTGCTCTCTCAAGCATATCGCTCTGAATGGTCTCGAGAATCTTCTCTACTTCACTCTCAAGAGCATCCAGGGATATTTCAATCTTTTCCTTTGTATCTCTTCTGCAGATAACGCACTTGTTGGCCTCAATGTCCTTGGGTCCTATCTCAACACGGATAGGGTATCCTCTCATCTCAGCCTCCGCAAATTTCCATCCGGGAGTCTTGTCTGTGTCATCCACCTTAACTCTGAACTTATCTTTTAATCTGTCCTTAAGTTCAAAGGCCTTGTCTAAAACCCCTTCCTTCTTCTGCTGAATAGGTATAATGCAAACCTGAACGGGAGCAACCTTGGGAGGAAGCACAAGTCCGTCATTGTCGCCGTGAACCATTATAAGAGCACCGATAAGTCTGGTGGTTGTTCCCCAGGAAGTCTGGAAAGGATTAACAAGCTTGTTTTCCTTATCTGTGTAAGTAATCTCAAAAGCCTTTGCAAAGCCGTCACCGAAGTTATGGCTGGTACCTGACTGAAGGGCCTTACCGTCATGCATAAGAGCCTCTATTGTATAAGTCGCCATAGCACCCGCAAATTTCTCTTTGTCTGTCTTCTGTCCTTTGATAACAGGGATTGCGAGAACCTGCTCGCAGAAGTCGGCATAGAGATTGAGCATCATAACAGTTCTCTCTTCCGCCTCCTCAAAGGTAGCGTGAATGGTATGACCTTCCTGCCACAAAAACTCTCTGGAACGAAGGAAAGGTCTTGTCTCCTTCTCCCATCTTACAACGGAACACCACTGGTTATAAACCTTGGGAAGATCTCTGTAGGAATGTACTTCATTCTTATAGAAATCGCAGAATAAAGTCTCCGAGGTGGGACGAACGCACATCTTCTCGGGAAGATCGTTGAGACCTCCCTTTGTAACCCATGCAACCTCAGGGGCAAAGCCCTCAACATGATCCTTCTCTTTCTCCAGAAGGCTCTCGGGAATAAACATGGGAAGATAAACATTCTCAACTCCCGTTGCCTTGAATCTGTCGTCCATCTGGCGCTGTATAAGCTCCCAGATTGCATATCCTGCGGGCTTGAATACCATACAGCCCTTTACGGAAGTATAATCAATAAGGTCGGCTTTAAGCACAACATCAGTATACCACTGGGCAAAATCCTCCTCCATTGATGTTATTGCCTCGACCATTTTCTTGTCTGCCATTTTGTACCTCTTTCTCTTATTCCATTTTTTATATCATATTTTGGAGTTTAGCAAACCGGTAAATTACACAGCCTCGCTGTCCATCCACGAAATTTATTATTATATGTCAGTCCACGAATTTTAATAAAACGGATAAATACACGGTTTCTTTGTCCATCCATGCAATTCATTATTTTATACCGAACTATGCATTTTGGCAAACCGACAAAATTCCCAATCTCGCAATCCATCCACTTTTTTATATCAAATGGTGAATCAAATAAAATTCGGTAAACGCTGTGACCCCAAAATCAGAAGCCGTGACCGCCGTGGCTTCCGCCACCAAAGCTTCCCCCGCCGCTTCTTCCGCCGCCTCCGCCACCGGAGGATCTGGGACAGTATTTTTTGCTTCTGTAGGCAAATTCACCTCTAACATCATAAAGATTAAGGTGTTTTTCGCAGGCCATAAGTAAATCCTTATCAGCAGTTTTGTGAGCCCTGGAAACAAAATTCACATACAGATACATAATAATAAGGGCAAGTACCAATGCCAAAAGGGCATTACATGTGTACTTCATGGGCTGAGCTATTCTCTCGCCCTTTATAACATCGGCCATCTGAGTAAAGGCCATAACGGCACAGCTGTAATAATTGCCTTTGCTTGCCATCTTGTAAACATTGTCGGTTATGGTATTACATTTGGCATTGTTGAGATTCTTTTTAAGATTTCCCCTGGTTTCAATATTAAGCCATCTTTCATCCATATCAATGGTAAACATGCAGGAATTGCTTGTACCCCATTGGTTTATAAGATAATTTTCAGAAAATCTGTGGGTATCTCCGTATCCCGAATCCACAGCTATGGTTAATAATGCCACATTACCGTACTGGGTGAGTTCCTTCATAACTTCCGCTATTTCCCGAAGCTCACCATCTTTAAAAAGACCGGCTCTTTCATCTATCAATACCTGATAACCCGTGGTCTCATTGGTGTAAACCACTGTCTCCTCGGCATGTACACCCAAAGGCATATTTACGAAGAGTATAAGTGCACAAAGCGCCATAAAACAACAAACCCTTAATCTCTTAAGCACGGTCATCACCTCCCGTTCTGTTAAACTGGGGAAGCTTACTGCTTGCCAAGAGGTTGTGTCTTGATATTACCAAAAGCATAAGATAAAGCACTGCTAAGAAGGATAAAAGCGACACAATATAATAAAGCATATCATTTATGGATTGAGTAATAAGTAAAATCAAAGCCAGAACAAAGGGAATTAAGGGTACAATCCACTTTGGTGCGCATCTTATGGCTTTTTTACCTTTATTTTGTGCACTCTTTGAGTCTTTTTTAAACTTCTCCGAGAACTTAAATCCCCTGTCATCCTCTCCCGTTTCCGAAGCAATAAGCGCATTATCCTGAACAACAGTAATGATTACACCTGCCAAAAGGAAAACAAGACTTATTATTATCATCACAGGGGGAGTAACGGTCAAAAACAAATTAAGCAATGCAAATATAATTCCCGCCAATACAAGGGAGAAT
>JAILPU010000119.1 GCA_024699395.1 Lachnospiraceae bacterium
GGTCTTTTGTTATCCCTTGCTCGGGATCGGGACGCTCCGACCCAATCCTCAGTGACGGGAGATTAGATGTTTTTAGACATCGTATTATCATAAGGAGGAAAAAGAAATGATCACAAAAGAGAAAAAGACAGCAATCATGAACGAGTATGCAAGAACACCCGGTGACACAGGTTCACCCGAGGTTCAGGTAGCAGTACTCACAGCAAGAATCCAGGAGCTTACAGAGCACCTTAAGGCTAATCCTTTGGATCATCATTCACGTCGCGGAATGTTCAAGCTTGTTGGACAGAGACGTGGACTTTTGGAGTATCTTAAGAGAAAAGATATCGAGAGATATCGTGCACTCATCGAGAAACTCGGACTTAGAAAGTAATCACTTAAGAGAGCGGAGTATCGCAAGATGCTCCGCTTTCAGTGATTCTTAAATAAAAATGGGATCTTTTGTTATCGAGACCGCTGAGAAGCGTGGGAAAATCCTGCTTTTCTCAGTAGTTTCGGTAAAAGGATCCCTCCCGTTAGAAACGGAGAAAAGGAGGAATAATGTTCAAGACTTATGAGATGACACTTGCGGGTCGTAAGCTTGCAGTGGACGTAAACCGTGTTGGTAAGCAGGCCAACGGCTGTGCTTTCATGCATTACGGGGACACAACAGTTCTCTGTACTGCAACAGCATCCGATGCACCCAGAGAGGGAATCGATTTCTTCCCTTTGAGTGTTGAGTACGAAGAGAAGCTTTACTCGGTAGGAAAGATTCCGGGAGGCTTTAACAAGAGAGAGGGTAAGGCTTCAGAGAATGCAATTCTTACAAGCCGTGTAATTGACAGACCCATGCGTCCCCTCTTCCCCAAGGATTACAGAAATGATGTAACCCTTAACAATATGGTTATGAGCGTTGATCCCACATGCCGTCCCGAGCTGGTGGCAATGATCGGAGCATCCATCGCTACATGCATATCAGATATTCCCTTTGACGGCCCCTGCGCAATGACACAGGTAGGTATGATAGGCGGAGAGTTTATCATCAACCCTTCACAGGAAGAGTGGAAGGCAGGCGACCTTAATCTTACTGTTGCTTCCACCAAGGAAAAGGTTATCATGATTGAGGCCGGTGCCAACGAGATTCCCGAAGCAAAGATGATCGAGGCTATTTACAAGGCTCATGAAGTTAACCAGACCATTATCGAGTTTATCGATAAGATTGTGGCTGAGGTTGGTAAGCCCAAGCATGAATACACAAGCTGCGCAATTCCTGCAGAGATGTTCGAGGAAATGAAGAAAATCGTTACTCCCGAAGAGATGGAAGGCGCTGTATTTACAGACGAGAAGCAGGTTCGCGAAGAGAACATCAAGAAGATTACAGAAAAGCTCACCGAAGCTTTTGCAGAAAAAGAAGATTACCTCGCTGTTTTGGGTGAGGCTGTATACCAGTACGAGAAAAAGACCGTACGTAAGATGATCTTAAAGGATCACAAGCGTCCCGACGGAAGAGAGATCACTCAGATCAGACCTTTGGCTGCTGAGGTTGATATCATTCCCAGAGTACACGGTTCCGCTATGTTCACAAGAGGACAGACACAGATCTGTGATGTATGTACACTGGCTCCTCTTTCAGAGCAGCAGAAGATTGACGGTCTTGATGAGAACGAAGTATCCAAGCGTTATATGCATCACTACAATTTCCCTTCATACTCAGTGGGAGAGACAAAGCCTTCAAGAGGTCCCGGAAGACGTGAAATCGGTCACGGTGCCCTCGCTGAGAGAGCTCTTGTTCCTGTTTTGCCCGATGAAGAGGAATTCCCTTACGCAATCCGTTGCGTTTCCGAGACATTTGAGTCAAACGGTTCCACATCAATGGCTTCCACCTGTGCTTCATGTATGTCTTTGATGGCTGCAGGTGTTCCCATTAAGAGAATGGTAGCAGGTATCTCATGCGGACTTGTTACAGGCGATGTGGATGATGATTTTGTACTTCTTACCGATATCCAGGGTCTTGAGGATTTCTTCGGAGATATGGACTTTAAGGTTACCGGTACTACAGAAGGTATTACAGCTATCCAGATGGATATTAAGATTCACGGTCTTACCCGTCCCATCGTGGAAGGTGCAATTGCAAGATGTCGTGAAGCAAGACTTTTCATCATGGATAACTGCATGAAGAAGGCTATTGCAGAGCCCAGACCTGAGGTTGGTGAGTACGCGCCCAAGATTATTTCTCTTCAGATCGATCCCGAGAAGATCGGTGATGTTGTGGGTCAGAGAGGAAAGACAATCAACGAGATTATTGCCCGTACCGGCGTGAAGATTGATATCACCGATGTGGGAAGAGTTTCCATCTGCGGTACCGATAAAGAGAAGATGGCTGAGGCTTCCAAGATGGTTGAGACAATCGTTACCGATTTTGAGGAAGGTCAGATGTTTACCGGTAAGGTTGTAAGCATCAAGGAGTTCGGTGCCTTTGTTGAATTCGCTCCCGGCAAGGAAGGAATGGTTCACATTTCCAAGATTGCAAAGGAGAGAATCAACAGAGTTGAGGATGTACTCACTCTCGGCGATGTTGTTAAGGTTGTTTGCCTTGGTAAGGACAAGATGGGAAGAATGAGCTTCTCCATCAAGGACGCAAAATAATTAACAATCACAACAGGCTGCGGGTATCAATGCCCACAGCCTGTTTATTTGTTACAGCAAAAATAGTTTTCGCAACTTTTCATGTAACAAATAACGTCGACCCTATGGATGTACACTCGTGGGTAATGTATATGTTTCATAATGTAACCGCCCTCAGTTAAAGAATGCTGTAATAGACATTCTTTCAGATGTTGGGTCGAAATAATAAGGACGGAGGTATATATGTTCGGATATATCAACGTGAACAAAGCTGAACTGAAATTTATAGAATATGATATATACAGATCCTACTATTTGGGATTGCGCCGGAATATAAAGAAACGCTTCGGAAGTCTGGCAAAGCTTTCTTCAAGCTATGATATGACTTTTATAGTGCTTCTTTTAACAGGTCTGTATGAACCCGAGACAAAGTGTGAGACGCACCGATATTTAACTCGTGGTATGGAAAAGCAAGAAGAGCGCTACAATGAGTTTACGGATTATGCCGCTGATATAAATATGCTTTTTACCATATATAAGTGTCTGGACGACTGGCATGATGAAAAAAAGGTGATGAGGCTTATCTATGGAAATATACTGAAGCGTAAGGAGAAGGCTTACTGCGACAGATATATTAAGAGGATAGAGAGTATCAAAGCCTGCCTGAAGGATTTTACCGATGCGGAAAAAAAGGGTGGCATTCATGCGGACGATATGGCGTTATTATTTGGACGGATCATGGGTGAAATCTTAGCCATCAAGGATGATGAGTGGAATGATGAACTGATGGATCTGGGTAATGCTCTGGGCAAATTCATATATCTTGTGGATGCCTATGAGGATGTGGATAAGGATATAAAGAAGGGAACCTACAATCCTTTTAAAAAGAGCGTTGAGAGAGCCGGGTTTACTGATGGTCTCAGGAAGATCCTAAATATGATAATGGATGATGCAAGCAGAGAGTTTGAGAAGCTTCCCATTATTGAAAATGTGGGGATACTTCGCAATATCATATATTCGGGGATGTGGATCAGGTTTGAAAAAGCTGCTGAAAAGAAAGGTGAGATATTGAAAAAATATCAGACGGAGGAAGAAGATGAATAACCCCTACAGCATTCTGGGAGTGAATCCGAACGCCTCAGAGGATGAGATAAAAAAACAATACAGACAGCTCAGCAGAAAATATCACCCTGATGCCAATATCAATAATCCAAACAGGGAGCAGGCTGAAGAAAAATTTAAGGAGATAAATGCAGCATATAAGGAGATTATGAGGGAAAGAACAGAGGGCGGCTACGGCCGAAGCAGTTACGGATACAGTAACTACGGACAAAACAATTATAGTCAGAACGGTTATAATCAGGGGGGATACGGACAGAGCAATTACAGTTCAAACAGTTATAGCCAAAGTGGCTATGGTTCAACCGGCTATGGACAGGGAGGCTATGGTTCAACCGGCTACGGTTCGACCGGTTACGGACAGAATAGCTATGGTTCAACCGGCTACGGTCAGGGTGGCTATGGACAGAACAGCTATGGTCAAAACAGCTACGGCAATCAGAGTGGCGCCGGTTACGGTTATAAGGAGCAGAATACCTACAGAACTTACAGTGAGTTTGGGGGATATGGGAAGGATACGGATGAATCCGTATTGAAGATTTTAAGAGCGGCCAAAAACTTTCTGGCAAACGGTGCTTACAGAGAAGCCAGAGCAGCCCTTGACAATCTTAATGTTTATAACAGACTGTCATACTGGTATTATCTCAGCTCCATGACAAATGCCGGATTAAAGAACGATGTTGGTGCCTATGAAGATATAAAGATGGCGGTGAGACTGGATCCCAATAACGCCGAGTACAAGGCACTGTATAACAGCTACGATCTTGACAGAGGTTATTACGGATCAAAGAAGGAAAACTTTGGTTATAGATCACATTTCAATGATAATTATAAATATAATTATGATGGATTCTCCAGTGGTTTCCTAAGATTGGTGATGTTTATACTTTTAGGATTAATATATTACTCTTTAAAACGCTATGGATTTTAAATAAAATGCATCCGGTGAATTTAAGTGATGTTTATTGATGCTGTTCTTCGCACGAATGAGTGTGTTAAGTGTTAGGTATTTTATAATGAGAATGCCGGAATGTTCAGAAAACGGAATATTTGAGAGGTTAGGAGCAAGACATGGGACCTTTATTTGAAACATGGCATTATGTGGTGGATTCCATTAACGGAGATTATGCCGAATTAAAGAGATGCGACATTGAAGATACAGAGCTTAAGCTGGTGGCAAGAGCTCTTCTTCCGGCAGAAATCTATGAGGGCTGCAAGCTTAAATATGAGATGATGCAGTATACCATGGAAAGCTGATAGAAATACGGTTTTATGCAAATCATAGACAGGCGGTGGGAATACTGTTTGTCCGTACATCATAGACAGGCGGTGGGAATACTGTTTGCCCGTACATCATAGACAGGCGGTGGGAATACTGTTTGCCCGTACATC
>JAILPU010000083.1 GCA_024699395.1 Lachnospiraceae bacterium
GGTTTCGTTCTTCTCCATAAAATCTACCTTTGAGCAGTTCGTCTGAGCAACCTGACATATCCGTCAGTTACCTGTTTCAGGCTGTATTCTTCAAAACTCTCTTTGCATTCATCCAGGGCTTGTGCGTATTTTATCTTATCAACCCACTCACCCACATTATAGGGTTCGTTAACGTATACCGCTTTGTTCTTGGTGATTTCTGACAGACATGTCTCTTTTGTCATAACCACTCTTTTCCCAAGCATCATGGCCTCAATGGGGGGCATGCCAAAACCTTCAAATATACTGGGGAACAAAAACAGCTTACAGTTTCTGTACAAAACATCTCTCTTCTCCCCGGAAACATATCCGGTGCTGATAACATGTTCTTCGATACCCAGAGTTTTAAGAGTCTCATCAAACTCTTTTGTATTTCCTCCCACACCGCTAAGTAATAGCTTAACATCCGGCTCCGTTTTCTTTAAAGCTGAGATTACTTTAAGGAGCGTATTAAGATTCTTATGAGGAAGAAGGGAACTTACGCAGTAATAATACTCTCCCTTTTTAACCTTCATGGAATCTAGGATTTCCTCTTCCCTTTCGTTCTTGTCAAGAACGGGACACACCGGCACAGGAAGCACATGAACCTTTCCTTCTGTGAAAGGGTATCTTTTTAAGAGATCCTTTTTGCAGTAGTTGGAATCCGTCACCACTGCCTTTGAAGTTTTGCATGTATATTTCCATCTGCTCTCAAGGAAAAGTCTTTTTCCCCTTGAGAAAAATGCGGGATAGTGAAGCGCCTGAAGATCGTGGATTACGCTTACATAGGGTAATTTCGAGGTGGATCTCGGTTTGGAATAAACCGGGATAAACATAACGTCGGGCTTATATCCCGAAGCCACCTTGTCTAATTTCCTGTTTTCCCACAATATCCTGTTGGCTACTTTCTTACATTCCACATCGCAAATGCAAAGAGACATATTGGGATACGCCTCGTACTCTTTAAAACTTTCCGCATTATCCGATGCCGCAAATAAAACGAATTCGTCCTCAGTGTCATACATGGCAAATCCGTTCATCAAATTCCTGATAAAAGATTCGGTACCGCCCACGATTCCGGGTCTTAACCAAAGTAAATCAATTCCTATTATCATACGTCGGTACCTCCTTTCTTTATCCCAAAATCAACTTGGCCAGCTCGATGGCCACACATTCTATAATATAAAATCTGCTGTATCCGTTAACACGGTAACAGTATTTGTAACGGTCTCTTATTCTTCCCAAAGATTTCTTAAGTCCTTTGGCGTTACTTACGCCACCCATTCCGAACTGAGCAAGGACACTGTCCGTGGTCACTATCTTTATCCCCAGTTTTTTCAAATGAAGATAGAGACCGTAATCGTCATGGATGCCTTTATTTAAAAATCGGTTTTCCTTAAGAATTTTTGCTTTAACAAAAGAGGTGGGGTGATTCCAGTCCCTTGAGGTTTCAAAGGAACGTACCCTCGCCTTTTTGATAAAGGAAGTGCCGTTTGCTTTCCTCATCCTTACAGATCCGAAGAGATAATCGCAATCCTCTTTTTCAAAAATCTCTTTTACCTTTTTGAGGGCTCCCGGCTCATAAACGTCTCCGGTGTTTAAAAAACTTATAACATCACCTGTCGCCATCTCTATGCCCTTGTTCATGGCATCATAAATACCCTCGTCTTTTTCGGAGGATATTCTCAGTATAATGCCCTTCTTTTCCATGGGCAAGCGCATTTTCTCGGAAACAGCCACCGTCCGGTCAGTGCTCTTTCCGTCCACCACAATATATTCAATATCATTAACATCCTGACACAGCACAGATTCCATAGTCTTTTGTATGGTATCTTCGCTGTTGTAACTCACTGTGATAACGCTGAATTTCACTTTTTCTTAAAACACCTTTCAATGCTTTCTTCCGGGGTAAATCTTCTGTAACCCTTTATCCTCTGATCCGACAAACTCTTGTCCACAGCAAGGGAACCAAAAGCCTTATTGGCCATTCCCCCGATTTTTCCGGGCATATGGGCACACAGTTTTACAAAGGGATTTAAAAGAGGACTTATAATAATCTTCTTCCCCTTATGCTTTGCAATCATTTTTACCATATTGCTGGTTGTTATGCACTCCGAATCCTGTGGGAAGAAGAGTCCCCCTTCCCCGCTCTCACAAAGAAGTCTTAAAAACTCTGTCAGGTTTTCAATGTAAATCATGCTTCTTTGATTCTTAATATCCGGGAAAACAGGTAAGGCCATAGCCAGCTTTTCCAGCACTCTGAAATTATGTCCTATGTCCTGACCGTATACCATGGGGCATCTTACCAATGCCACTTTAAAATTATCGTCCGCAAGCTTATTTAATTTGAGTTCCGCCATGAGCTTAGAGTTTCCGTAGAAGTTGGAAGGATTTGCCGGGGTATCGGCTGTTATAAGATAGGGGGTTCCCACCTTGGACATCTCACCGTATACTATTACGCTACTCATATAAACGAACTGCTTTACTCCCTCACGTTTAGCCTTTGCGGCCACTTCTTCGGCGAGATCGCAGTTAATCCTGTAGTATTCCTTCTTTTCTTCTCTTGATACGCTTCCTATATCCACGTGGGCCTTACCCACCATGTGAAGGATGGTGTCGTATCCTGCAAAACTCTTATCTTTGTATGAAGGGTCTCGTAATGATATGACATCAACGTCATATTTTTTCTCGTCCCCCTTATTGAAGCTCCTCAGATATTTGCTTACAGCTCTTCCTATATAGCTGTTTTTACCTGTTATGAGTATCCTCATGATACAGCTCTTTCTTTTTCTTCATCAGTATTTTTAAAACAGGGATGCATTACCAAAAACGCCAGGGCAAATATAAGCTGTCCCGGTTTCCATACAATCTCCATTGTTCCGTACAAAAAGAAGATTACATATACCAGCAATGCAAAAAGGCTGTAGATACTGTCACCTTTAAGAACATTTTTAACCAGTCTTATTAAAATCAAAACCGACAGTATAACCGCCGCTGCAAAGGCAAGCACACCGAAATCATATCCTATCTGAATCCAGAGATTCTGGGCATGCCATACGGGATTTCCCGATCCGTAAACGAATTTAACATCATCGGGATGATGTCCTATAAGATTAAACTCCTTAAGGTATGCTTTGAATATTTCTTTTCTGACTAACATTGAGTTGGTCATATCGGCACCGTTTTGTCCGATGGTCACGTACTTTGGCTCTCCTGTAAAGGGTGCAAATCCCTTTGGCTCCTCCCCGGGATTCACCTTCTTAAAAATCAGTCTTCCCAAAGCGGAGCTTTTTAACTCCTCATAGGATGTGAATTTGGGAGAATCTATTGGGTCAAAGGAATGAACCGCACTTAGTCTGTACTCTCCCTCATACCAAATGGGATGGGGATGAACGCAGGGTAAGTATCTTACGGGAATATATACAAGAGGAATCATGCAAAGCGCCACAACCCCAAACAACACTCCCTGCTTAAGGGCACCTATAACGCCTGCCTTTCTGTTTTTAATAAGCTCCGCCACGCCGTATATAACAGTGATTACAAAAGCTGTTCCCCATATGGTTCTGCACTGGGTGTAAAGCATAAAGCTCCACATTGATGCAGCCAAAACATAAAGAACAAGCTTAATCTGCTTTGACACCTTTTCTCTGTAGCAGTTCCCCAATTCCGTGAGGATGCATACATATACACAGACATAAAAAAGGGCCGTATCGTTACAGTTGGGGTAGGGTCCCGCATATCTTAAGGCATCAAAGGGTCTGAATAGAAAAGCAAAACTCTGGAGGATAAAAAATCCCGCGATAATGCCCCTTGTAAGTCCTTTTTTTAGGGAGCGTGAATCCTTTATATCCGTCAGATAATAGGCTCCGAAAACAAAGAGAAACCACACCGGCCACCAGGCACTACTTCTGGATATTACAGACAATACCGCAATGAGAAAAAATAATCCGAATAAGGGATCGGACTTTATCTTTCTCGTTTTGGTTATCAAAAATTCCTCAAACAAAACCGACCATATAAGAATTAAAAGTCCTACATTGATTACCCCTGTATTTATCTGGGCAAGACTCCATTCTCCCACATGACTTTTAAAGAGAATGCATGCCGCGACAATCCCTATAGCGGTAACAAGGGTCGCAACTGCCGCCACGCTTTTTCTTATCTTTTTTAAATCCATGTTGGAAAGAATCAAAAGCTCTGTAAGTATCCCCACAAAATTGGCTGCGGGTTTCCACACAGCTCCCGTCATGGTAGCTCTTAAATATTCCACAAGGACAAAAGCCATTCCCAGAATCAGGTACATAACCTGTCTCAGATTAATTTTCTTCATTTACCATCCTCATTCCAAGTCCCATTACGATGTAGAAGGTCACCCCTCCCATCACCTGCTCAAAGCTTACCATGTTGTTGGCAAAATATGCCACAATTCCTATTGCTATGGCAGCGGCTTTCTTTTTATCCTTATGAGTTCTTATAAGTTCCCTGATAGCGGTTATCACCATGCCCAAAAATGCCACCATACCGAATATGCCCTGATTCAACAGATTGGTTAGAAGTTCGTTATGAGCATTGGTAAGAACAAGATTTCCGAAGGTTTCGCTTAAAAGGGTATGTATACGTGGCGATGCCTTCGCCTTAATAAATTCGCACATGCAGTCCGGTCCTATTCCGAAAAGCTTATGCACAAAATTCTGTTCCCCAAAACTCATAAAGCCCGCCATCCAGGTTGCTCCTCTGTTGGAACTCCATGTGGGATCGAAGGTAAAAATACTTATATTGCTGAGTTTTCCCAGACATCCCGGATTTTTGGTATTTGCCCATATAAGGCTTATAAATAACACAAAACCGCCGATGCTTAAGCCTGTTATTCCGTAGGTAAGCCATTTAAACAGCTTTTCGGGATAGCCCTTCTTTTCGGTGTAGGTAGCAAGTGCCCCTCTTAAGATAAGCGCCAGAGCCATAATTCCTATTCCCGTGGGATAAATCGTAAGCCAGTCGTAAAGGGAATCGGAAAAGGTAAGTTCCACTCCCTGTATGGGAAAAAGGGTAATTATATAAGTCACTCCGCATGAGATGCCAAACATCATCATAAGTCTTAACATCCTGTCCATGCGCTTTTCATTTTTGTAACTGATAAATAACAGAGTGATTACTGCCACATATGCTCCCACCAAAGCACTCCTACTTCCCTGGGTGGCAAAGGTCAAAAATCCCGCAAAGATATAGACCTGGAGCAATATTTCATATATCGGCTTAAGATCGTCCTTTATCACAAACAGGGCTATTGCAGAAAAGAGTAAGGGCATCATATATCCGCAATACCAGTTTATGTTACCTATGGTGGACAAAAACAGTACATTCTCCACCTTCATGTCTATGGGGAATATTCCGAATCTGTTTAAATATCCCAGACAGTACACCACAAAGGAAGCTGCGTAAGCCATAATAAGATATATGTGGGGCTTTACTACTTTATCCTTTACAGAAAAATAGGTTCGGGATATGAGAAAATACAGGATAACGAAGGCTAACTTGGTGAAAAGTCCCATGTACCACTGAACAGCTCCGAAAAGTGCCTCCTCGCGATAGTCCGACAAAAAATAAGAAAGAATAATGCTCACCCCGTACATAAATACGAAAATATCAGGAAGCTTTATCTTCCAATCTTTTATGCTCTTTTTGTTTATAAGGGTGTCTGCTATAACTAACCCCAAACATAACAAAAGCATAGGAACAAAAACCCATGCTGCCGTCTTTGTAAGTTTTACAAAGAAATCGGATTTGTCTGTCCCTATGTGACAAAAGCCCTCCGTAAAATAGAAGGGCATAAGAAGTAATATAAAAGCCGTATACAGGCCTGTTGCCAGGCCTGTAAGCTCTATAAAAAGATTTTTTATTGACAGTTTGTTTTCAGTCATTTTACTGTAATCCGAACTTTGTCTTCAGACTCCTGAACTCTTTGGAATCCTCAAAGAGTGCAGGCATTTCCTCCCTTGTACGTGTTTTTAATGTAAGACAGCCTATCCAGTAGCTTCTTCCGTCATTATCCGAACCTCTGTCAAAGAATGTACGGTAAAGAAGTTCCACATACTCCACATCGGTGAGTTGCTTTGCCTTAAACTCGGTGGACCCGAAGAACCCTGCTGTACAAACCTGTCTAATGGTCTTACTCTTGGTAAGTATCTCGTTACACCAGTAGTTCATTCCGCCGGCATCACAGTTTCTTCCCAGAACATTGATATACATTCTGTTAATGAATCTTGTAAGATTTATATTCTGGCTTCTGGGTTCGGTACATACAGCTGTTCCCTTTGTAACGCCGTAAACCGCTGCTACGGTAGCAAACTCTGTGGAATCGGTAATGGCTTTGATAATATAATCATAACCCGCACCGGAATCAAGGAATTCTTTCATTGTATTCAATCCCGATGTATCAGGATCTCTGTCAAGACAGAGATTGTATGCCACCGTCACTGCTTCCTGATTGGAAAGCTTTCTGTCTGCAAACTCTTGGCTCATAAGGAAATTTGAAATTGCCTGAGCTGCAGTAACCTTATTATTTTCAAAGTTTGAAACCCACTGATTAAATCCTGCTGTATCGGGCACTCTGTTAAGACCTATAACATAG
>JAILPU010000108.1 GCA_024699395.1 Lachnospiraceae bacterium
GGATGAAAGTTTATAAACTGTCATTCACAGTGATCTTTAATAAGGTCGCTTAAGGTTCTCTTAACTGTTTCTTCAAATTCTTTTGCAGAAATCCTGCGGCAGTTGTTACCCCATACGATGGTCTGTTCAAGACGGTCTGAGGTGGCAACGGTCACATCGTATTTTTTACCGTAATCATTGGAAAAACGTTCGATATATTGGTCGGCTGTTTCATTTTCGCCGGTATATACCACAGTGATGTTTATGTTTTTTTCACTGGAAGATGAACGGCCTTTAACTTTATATGCATCGAAAACCACAATTACATCAAAATCCACCGCACCTTTGTAATTGCAAAGAATGTCTGTGAGTCTGTCCCTTGCACTGTCAAGGTTTTGAGCGGCCAGTTCTTTTAGTTCGCTCCAGGCGTGGATTATATTATATCCGTCTACCACCAGGCAGGCGGGTTTTTTGGTTGCGGGATTGTAGGAATAATCCTCGTATTTGTCAGCGGACTTTTCTCTTGTAATACGGGGAGTACCGATACCCTTTCTTCTTTCTGCTTCGGAATTGATATTGTGATTACTGTTTGCGTAAAAAGTCTTATTAAGGATTGCGTCAATCTCGTCTGTTCCCAGACTTGTGGAAACAGGGGAGGGCTTATGAATCACGGTATCGTCTGAGGGTTTGGAAGAATCCTTCAGAACAGCTTCAACATGCATGTAATCCTTCACTTCATTCCAGGGAATATTGACACCGCTGCCGTTTTTGCAAAAGACGGAATCGGGACTGTTTCTTACATCGGCTGTGGGGTCGTAATTCTTGGAAGCGATTACTTCCTCTTCGTTGTGACACCTATCGTATCCGGCAAAGGAGGTGGAGAGACTGCCTGTTCCCTTGGTGTAGGCAGCTATTTCCTTTCCATAATTACGCATGCAGGAAACGGGAGCTCTTCCTGTAAGAATTGCTCTTTCCTCTATAATCTCCGGAGGATTTGTAAAGCCTGCCATATTTTCCACGTCGTTCATGGCACGTCCCACACATTCCCTTGGTATATCCATTCTGAAAAAGTTAAAAGGCTCCAAAAGGCGGCTTTTAGCCTGCATAAGTCCCTGACGAACAGCTCTGTAGGTAGCCTGTCTGAAGTCGCCGCCCTCAGTATGTTTGGTGTGGGCACGGCCTGCGACAAGAGTGACACGCATGTCGGTAATGGGCGAGCCTGTTAGAACACCCTTATGAACCTTTTCTCTTAAGTGGGTGAGGATAAGGCTTTGCCAGTGTTTATCCAGAATATCTTCACTGCAATCCGTATCAAAAATAAGACCTTTTCCGTTGGGGAGAGGACTTAATATGAGATGAACCTCCGCATAGTGGCGAAGAGGCTCAAAGTGTCCCACGCCTTCAACGGTGTCTTCTATGGTTTCTTTGTAAACAACAGAGCTGTCGGTAAAGGCAATGCTGCATCCGAAACGGTCCTTAAGGGTTCTTTCAAGAATCTCTGCCTGAACTTCCCCCATTATGTTCACAAGGATTTCTTTATGCTCCTCCTCATAGGTTACGTTAAGCTGGGGATCCTCATCGGAAAGAGTCATAAGATATTTGAGTAAAACCGATATATCGGTGTTGTCTGTGGCATAAACTTTGTAGCACAAAACAGGTTCCGTGAAAGCGGGAGCTTCGTAAGAAAGTTCTCCGTATCCGTCGCCGGGCTTTGAATCGTTTAAGCCTGTCACAGCGCACACTGTACCTGCGTATACTTCGGTGACGGTTTCATAGCGGTTACCGGAGTAGAGTCTAATCTCGTTGATTTTTTCGTCGTTAAGAATTTCCTTGCTTTTTAAGGAGCCGCCTGTGACCTTTAAGTGGGTGAGACGGTTGTTTTTGTTGTCTCTTGTTATTTTATATACCCTTGCTCCGAAATTGTCTGAGTAGGAGATATCGGGGGTAAGGTCATGTAAAGCTTTAAGCAGTATATCTATTTTGTCAGCTTTAAGTGCGGAACCGAAGAACACAGGGAAAAGTGCACGGTTTGCCATAAGGGGCTTTACTTCCTTAAAGAGATCGAAAGAGCCTTCCTCAAGAAATGTTCCAAGGAGTTTTTCATCGCAGAGGGAAATGTTCTCTTTGATTTCATCTGTGTTTTTTTCATAAATTCCTGTCATATCCACGGTGCTGTGGGAGAGATTTTTGTGAAGTTCGGCCATTATCAGGTTTTTATCCATACCCGGCTGATCCATTTTGTTTACGAAGATTATCACCGGTATTTTATATCTTTCCAAATCGTTCCAAAGATTGAGGGTGTGTCCCGTCACCCCGTCTGCTGCGCTTATTATAAGAATGCAGCAGTCAAGAATGGGAAGAACGCTCTCGGCTTCTGCGCAGAAATCCGTATGTCCCGGGGTGTCCAGAAGAGATATTTCCATATCCTCACAGGTAAGAATCGCCTGCTTGGAGAAAATGGTGATACCCCTTTCCTTCTCTTTAATGTCGGTATCAAGGAAGGTGTCTTTATTGTCAACGCGACCCTGTTTCCTAAGGACTCCCGCTTGATACAAAAGAGCTTCCGTTAATGTGGTTTTGCCGGCATCCACGTGCGCCATGATGCCCAGTGTTATACGTTTCTTCATTATGCTTATGTTCTTCCTGTAACTGTGTTAATGTCAGTTCAATAATTATGCTTATATTATTTCACGACAAATACTTATGATTTTTTATGAGATTGTGTTTATATCATTATTACGGCGTGGGTATACCCTCACTACATCTTTTGTATCATTTTTTACGGTTAGATTCAATTATAACCTTATTTCATCAACATCTGTATTATAAACGCCCATCAACAAGTGTATTATAAACTCATTTATTAACACCGCATTATCGAGATAATTGCAGAGCTTTATCATTATCTTATGAGAGCTTATGATATTTTATGAAATGTGTTAAGAAGATTCAGGTTTTCCAATTCTTTTGATGCGTGGTTAACAACCGGGAGGAGGAGTAGTGGCCAACACAAGTGCAGAAAAGGATGAAAATGTTAGCTGGGAGGAGCCGAAATTGGGTTTCAAGGAGGGGCAGTGGCTGACACAAATGCAGAAAGTGGGACATATGAAAAACATGCGGGAATCACAGGCACGACACATATGTCATAACTTACGGGATTTGACTTTGCAAAAGGCAAAAAATG
>JAILPU010000109.1 GCA_024699395.1 Lachnospiraceae bacterium
GCTCCGAATGCTATAGGCATTCGGAGCATTTTTTAGATTCTTTTAATAATGTGTAAACAAAGGGTTTATGGTTGTCATGGTATAATTAGGGTGTTATTAAATTTTAACAAAAGGGAGTATGGTATATGTATTTAGTGATACTTTTATGGATCTTAAGTCCGTTGGTATTGATTCCATGTCTCATATCTGCAAGAAATAATGCTGATTATCTTATTATATCCGGTTCTATACTCATAGGAATTGCATCGGTTAACGAATACAATAAGCGCAAGGGAAAAGAATTTGGAAAACCGGAGCTCTTCAGAGATTGGACGTATTGATATTTGGCTGGGGTTCAGTCTTTTCATTTTGTGGGGTTTATGGTAGAATGTTGCTTAATGAAGTAAAAAAACAGGAGGTAATATATGTATTCTTTGGATGAAGTTAGAAACGTAGATCCCGAAATCGCGCAGGCCATTGTTGACGAGCAGAACAGACAGAACGATCACATTGAGCTTATCGCATCCGAGAACTGGGTAAGCAAGGCAGTTATGGCTGCTATGGGAAGCCCCCTTACCAATAAATATGCTGAGGGTTATCCCGGAAAGCGTTACTACGGCGGTTGTGATTGCGTCGATGTAGTGGAGACTCTTGCAATAGAGAGAGCTAAGAAGCTTTTCGGCTGTGAGTATGCCAATGTTCAGCCCCACTCAGGTGCACAGGCTAACCTTGCGGTACAGTTCGCAATCTTAAAGCCCGGTGATACCGTTATGGGTATGAACCTTGATCACGGCGGACATCTTACCCACGGAAGCCCGGCTAATATTTCGGGAAGCTACTTTAATATAGTTCCTTACGGTGTAAACGATAAGGGATTTATCGATTATGATAAACTCAGAGAAATCGCTCTTGATTGCAAGCCTAAGATGATCATCGCAGGTGCATCCGCATATGCGAGAACCATCGACTTCAAGCGTTTCAGAGAGATCGCAGATGAGGTTGGAGCTGTTCTTATGGTCGATATGGCTCACATTGCAGGTCTTGTTGCTGCAGGACTTCATCCCAGCCCCATTCCTTATGCTGACGTGGTTACCACCACAACACATAAGACTTTGAGAGGACCCAGAGGCGGACTTATCCTTTCAAGCGAAGAGGTAGCAAAGAAGTACAACTTCAATAAAGCTGTATTCCCCGGAATCCAGGGTGGTCCTCTTATGCATGTTATCGCTGCAAAGGCTGTATGCTTTAAGGAAGCTCTTGATGATTCCTTCAAGGTATATCAGCAGAACATAGTTAAGAATGCCCAGGCTCTTTGCAAGGGACTTATGGACAGAGGTGTTAAGATTGTTTCAGGCGGTACAGACAACCACCTTATGCTTGTGGATCTTACCAACTTTGACCTTACAGGTAAAGAGGTTGAGAAGTGGCTTGATGCAGCTCATATTACTGCCAACAAGAATACCATTCCCAACGATCCCAAGTCTCCTTTCGTAACCAGCGGTATCAGACTGGGAACACCTGCTGTATCAAGCAGAGGTATGAATGAACAGGATATGGATAAGATAGCTGAGGCTATTGCTCTTGTTATCAAGGGTAAAGAGGAAAAGATCGACGAAGCAAGAGCTATTGTCAAGACTCTTACAGACAAGTATCCTCTTATTTAATCAAAATGGGGTAATCCCCGAAAATGATATAACAACCCGACAGAGTTTCCATACGGAGCTTCTGTCGGGTTTATTTCATGGTAGGGATGCCGCACCGTATGTTGGCTGGATTCTGCTACAGCCACCGGCTGCAGGCAAACGATGTGATGTAATTCAATATGGAAAAGGGATTGCGCGGGAACGGATGCCGCACATCCCCTGGTGTATATATAAATAAACAGTTCGTTACGGAGAAGGAAAAATGCTTCAGTTTATAATAATAATACTGGCTTTTATAGTGTGTATAGGTATTTTGAACGAGAGGATATTTCATCTTCAGAGTGATATCGCTCTTATCTTTTTTTCACTTCTGGCAGCACTTGCATTGGTGATTTTAAGATGTTTTCTTCCTGAGGGAGTGGTTAAAAACAGTATTGATTCCCTGTCGGATTTCGGCTTCAGGGAATATCTTATGGATGGGGTTCTTTGTTTTATGCTTTTTGCCGGCGCCGGAAAGGTAAATGTCAAAAAGTTTAAACAGAATATGCAACCCATATTTCTTCTTGCACTTCTTACAACAATGATTTCGTCATTCTTGTATGGTGCGTTGTTTTACGGCCTTGCCTGCATTTTCAAGATACCCATGGATATCTGGATGTGCATACTTTTGGGATGTGTTGTTTCACCAACCGATCCAATAGCGGCCACAGGAATACTTAATAAGATAGGACTTTCCAAAAATGTATGCTCTGTTATTGAGAATGAGTCACTTTTTAATGACGGAACGGGGGTAACCCTTTTTATATTTGTGAGATCGTTAATAATACACAGCGGTGACGGGAATTTTTTCACCCTGATGTTTAAAGAGATTGTGGGAGCGGTTTTTGTGGCTTTGGTGGTGTCCTGGATACTGTTTAAGCTCATGGAATTAACCCACGATCCCGTGAGATATATTCTTATATCTCTCCTGGATGTTTCACTTGTGTACGTAATCTGCGAACATCTGGGATTTTCGGGAGTAATTGCTTCTGTTGTATGCGGAATGTTTTTCTCATACTCCATGTCCAGGATGGAACGGAGAGTGAAGGTTATAGACCCTGCGGAGTATTACGAAGATTTCTGGGAAATATTGGAAAGTGTCCTTAATGCGATACTTTTTGTAATGATCGGACTTATGGTCCTTGATCTTAAAATCAGCAAATTCGCATGGGTTATCATACCGGCAGCAGTGATATTTATCGTGCTTTCAAGAGCACTTGGTGTCAGCGTATCCAGCCTCCTTACAGGGCGTAAAATTCCCGGCAACTATAATCTCAGAGAGTTCGTGACTCTGATGACCTGGTCGGCGCTTAAGGGAGGGCTTTCTTTGGCACTTGCCATTGAGACCAAAGAATATCTTTCACCTGAAATATATGATGTTTTTATGAATGTTACTTATGTGACCATATTCTTTACGGTTCTGGTTCAGGGACTTACAGTCAAGAGAGTATATCTCTTCCTTGAAAAACATAAAACCGACCGAATCCGTAACAAGAAACAACTTGCCAAATAACCGTAGTGAGGAAAAATGAGTGCAGTCGGATTGTGCGATGAACATAGACATGAACAACGTGCTGATTAACCGCAATAGATAGATTATGACTACAGTCGAATTCTGTAATTAACATGAACACAATTGATTGCGGAATGAAAAATGGTTAAACAGCCGTCGGATTGAAGATTAAAAATAACAACGAGAGATTATAACAACAGATTATAACAACAGGTTATAACAACAGATTATAACAAGAGGGTATCGACATGAAGATAATAATAGTGGGACTTGGAAATACAGGCTCTAATCTGGTAAAGGAAATATCCGATTTAGGATATGACATTGTGGTAATAGATAAGGACAAGCGTCTGGTGGATGATATCACGGACAAATATAACGTTAACGGAATAGTGGGAAGCGGCGCTTCACAGGAGACGTTAAAAAAAGCGGGAGCGGACATTGCGGACGCACTT
>JAILPU010000116.1 GCA_024699395.1 Lachnospiraceae bacterium
ACAAACCCACGTCTATGATAACGGGTGTTCTCTATGAATACAAGGAACATCTCTATTGGTTAAAACGTGAATTAATCATTTGTCTCGGAGTGGGAGTTGCATTTGGAATTGTCGCTTGGGGAGTCGGTGCTCTTTTTAAAATAAATAAACACAAGGTGGCAAAGGGATTAAAGATTGTAACGGTTATGGTAGCAGGAATAATTCTACTTGTGTGGCTTTTGAGGAAAGGTTATACCTCTTTCCACTACACAAGCTACGATCCCATATATCACCCTTCAGTGGGCTTTTTGGTATTGGCCTTTATAACCTGTGGTATTGTATTTGTTTTAAAAAGGTCATCCAAGGAAGAGAAGCTCCTATGTATGCTTATTGTCATGGTGCTTTTTATAACGCCTTTGGGAAGCAATAACGGTTCATATCAGGCTTTTAACAATCTGTTTTTGGCAGCACCCTTTGTCCTTGCTAAAATATGGGATTTTTTTAAGACTGATTACTTTAAGAAAAAGATAACCGAGTACCCTGTTTGGGCGCTCAGAGGGGGAATCGGAACCCTTCTTATTATTTTCTTTGTGCAGATATGGTTGTTTGGCGCTAAATTCGTATTTGCGGAAGCTACGGGCATACAGGATGCAAAAACCATCAGTAAAGAGGTGCCGGCTCTCAGAGGGACTCTGATGCAGAGTGAAAGAGCAGAGGAAATGGACGATCTTTACATCTTTTTGGAGAGTAAAAATTGCCTGGACAAGGAAGTTATTCTTATGGGGGACATTCCGTCACTTTCTTTCTATCTGGGTATGGCCCCGGCCTTTAATCCCTGGCCCGATCTTTTGAGCTATGATCAGGATATTTTTATGAAGACTCTTGTGGAAATAATCGCCGAAAGCCGGACGGGAAAAGACGATCCCGTGATCATAGTTGATTCCAAGTTTTGGAAGGATATTACGAGGGAAAGAGTTTTAAAAGAGTATAATGATACCTTTATAGCAAAGACGGAGGCACTGGAGTGGTTTATTTCTATCAAAGGGTATTCCCTGAGTTATGAGTCAGATAAATTTATGGTGTACCTCGGAAAATGATAATTAACCGATAAAACAGCCCTCGAGCATTAATGCTCGGGGGCTTTGAATTTTGATAATATAATTTATTCAGATTAAGAAAGATTATAAAAGCTCTATGCCTGCTTCTTTTGCGGCATCTGTAATATCCTGGGGCCAGAGTGAACACTGAACCTCGCCGATATGAGCCTTTCTTAAGAAGAACATGCATATTCTTGACTGTCCGATACCACCGCCGATGGTGTAAGGAACGTCCTCGTTGATAACT
Organism: Lachnospiraceae bacterium; assembly: GCA_024699395.1. Classification (GTDB taxonomy): domain Bacteria; phylum Bacillota; class Clostridia; order Lachnospirales; family Lachnospiraceae; genus Acetatifactor. The sequence goes on from JAILPU010000116.1 coordinate 1,324, forward strand.
GCCTGATGGAAAGGAAGCTCTTTTCTTTCGGGGCAGCCTGCTTTATCAAGCTGTGAAAGAAGGGATTCCTTGTCAACTCTGATACCCATGCTGGAAATCTCAAGGGCAATGTCAAGAACAGGGTAATATACCACGATATCGCCGTTTAAAGCCCAGTCATCGTAGTCCGGTGCGCGTCCGTCGTGGGGCTTGCCGTTTTTAAGCTCATCGCCGATCTGAGTGATGCATACGGCGCCTTTTGCCTTTGCAATATAATATTCCCTCTCCTTGGGAGTGTAATCAGGGAACATTTCCTCAAGTTCCGATGTGGAAATGAAGAAAATATCATTGGGAAGAATTTCCTCAATAAAATCATAGTGGATGGACATGAACTTCTCTGTTTTTCTCAGTACCTTGTAGATGGTTCTTACGGTATTCTGAAGAGTTTCCATGGTACGCTCCGATTTGGAGATAACCTTCTCCCAATCCCACTGATCTACGTAGATTGAGTGGATGTTGTCCACATCCTCGTCTCTTCTGATGGCGTTCATATCCGTATAGAGACCTTCGCCAACGGAAAAGCCGTATTTTTTAAGGGCGTAGCGTTTCCATTTTGCAAGGGAGTGAACAATCTCTGCGGTATTATTTTCGTCACCCTTTATATCAAAAGTTACGGGTCTTTCAACACCATTTAAGTTGTCATTGAGGCCTGATGCGGGATCTACGAAAAGAGGCGCAGATACACGAAGCAGATTAAGGCGCTCAGCCAACAATGTCTGGAAAAAATCTTTCACTGTTTTGATTCCGACCTGTGTCTCATACAGGTTAAGTTCGGATTTGTAATCCTTTGGAATGCGTATGTCGGACATGGTTTCTCCTCCTTAACAAATTCACTCCTAAATATATGCTTATTTTAGTTGTTTTACAAGTGTTTTTTACATTATTTTCCACGATTTTTTTATTTTATGTTTAGTAAAAGTTTAGTTTATTTTTATGACAAAAAACGACAACAATATACAAAAATGTCTTGCTGAATAAACTAAAA
>JAILPU010000221.1 GCA_024699395.1 Lachnospiraceae bacterium
ATGCCCGACATGGACGGTCTTGAAACCTATGAGAAATTCAAGAATCAGTCGGAGAATCTTTCAAAGGATTCACCCGTTGTTATCCTTACGGCAAATGCTCTTGTGGGAGACAGGGAATATTACCTGTCCCTGGGCTTTAACTCCTATCTTTCAAAGCCCATAGATCCCGAAGCGTTGGAAGAAACCGTCTATAAACTCCTTCCCAAGAATAAGATTACCGTATCCAAGGAACAGGAAACCAAGGATATTGAGCCCAAAGATCTTTTGGCAAGTGAAATGATGGTGACAACGCCTCCCTCCTTTAAGGATGAGTTCCCCGGTCTTAAAAGCTTTGACTTTGTTATTACGGGAGAGTATTATTCTGATACAGAGGGATTAAAGGAAGCGCTTCTTGACTTTAGCGCCACAATACCCTCCATCGAAAGAGAACTTGACAAGGCTTTGGACCTTCTTGAAAATAATTCCGATGCCGACGGTAAAAAACTTCTTAAGTCCCTCTTAAGAAGTCTTTACAGAACCGGCAAATGTCTGGGTGCAATGAAACTCACCACCCTTGTGGAAAAACTTCTCTCAGACCAGTCTGAAGTAGCCTCCACAGCCACCATTACGGGATGTAAAGAACTTAAGCAGGAGCTTGCTCTCATCGATGAACAGATAAAGACCATAAAGGAGTAACAATGGACACAAACCTGCTCATTAAAAAGACCGAGCTCTTCGTCCTGGACATGGACGGAACCTTTTACCTTGGAGACAAAATGATTCCCGGAAGCGACACCTTCCTTAAAAAGGTGGTGGAAACCGGGAAGCGATACATCTTTTTTACCAACAATTCATCCAAAAACAAAACACTCTATGTTGACAAACTTGCAAAAATGGGGGTTAACATCACCAAGGACATGATCTATACCTCCGGTGATGTGACACAGGCTTATCTCAACCGGTTTTATCCGGGTAAAAGCGTGTGTCTTCTCGGAACAAAAGCCCTGTATGACTCTTTCAGAGCTTACGGGATAAATGTTAATGACGATCCCGCCGCCCCCGCAGATATTGTGGTATGCGCATTCGACATGGAGCTTACATATGAACGACTGCGCTGCGCCTGCGATCATATTCGTAACGGCGCAGTTTATATTGCCACTCATCCCGATATAAACTGTCCTACTGAGGCAGGATTTATCCCCGACTGCGGTGCAATGATTGCAGCCATCAATCTCTCCACGGGAAAAACACCAAGGATTTTGGGTAAACCCTATCCCGAAACCGTGGAAATGATAAGCGAGATTTGCAAGGTCCCCAAGGAAAACACCGCCTTCGTAGGCGACAGACTTTACACCGACGTAGCCTGTGGCGTTAAAAACGGAGCATTAGGCTTTCTTGTTCTCTCCGGAGAAGCAACTCTTAGTGACATCGAGGAATCCGATGTAAAGCCCCATGCCGTATTTAAAGACCTCAAGGAAATATCCACATATCTCTGATCTGCAGATACTCTCTTTTGGCACACTTACGGATAATCACACAAATTACATTGTTTCAGTACAAAATTGTCCGAAAGACACCAAGTATCCGGCTCGTTCGGAATGTTTTCACGATTCGCATAAGATTAATACAGACGCGGCCAAACTAATCACCCCGGCACATCGCGCCAAAAATTGCTTGCAAAAATAAAGGAACGTACATATGAAAGAACAATTATACACAATTCCCTTAAACGATGCTGTAAATGCCAATGACGAATGCGCATTTTGCTTTATCGAAAGAAAAGTTGCCATGGACCTTATGGATTATGTTCTTGGTAACGCCAGCTCCTATATGGAGAGCGATATCCGCGAAAAAACAGACAATGCCGGCTTTTGCAGAAGGCATTTCAAGGATATGTTCGACTACGGCAATGCCCTGGGAAACGGCTGGATTTTAAAAACCCATTATATGCGCATAATCAAAGAAATGAAAGAGAATATGGATGCTGTCAAAGGCACCCCCTCCATGAAGAAAAAATTCTTTAAAACAGAAGGTGCCTCCAACAGACTTACGGACTGGCTTAAGGCCAAAGAGGGCTCCTGTTTTGTATGCAATAATTTTGACGATACCTTTTCAAGATATCTTAACACCTTCTTTTATCTTTACAAAAACGACAGCGAATTTAAGCAAAAGATTCTTAACGGGAAAGGGTTCTGCCTGAGCCACTTCGGCACCATGTATGAATATTCCCTTAACAACCTGAATGAGAATGAATTTAAGGGTTTCTGCGACGAGATTTTCCCTATAATGGAACAGAATTTCCACAGAGTCTGGGAAGATATCTCCTGGTTCGTGGACAAGTTCGATTACAGAAACAAAGATGCTGACTGGAAAAATTCCAAAGACGCCATCCAGCGTGGAATGCAAAAATTAAAAGGAGGATACCCTTCGGATCCTCCCTACAAAATGAGCAAATAATTTTTTACTTTCCCTACCCTTCTTTAACAGTAAATTCTTTAACCATATCAATATATTCCGTGATTTCATCATATACCATGTCGGGTCTGAATGAGCCCGACATGTGATGATCCGCAAGAAGCCCCTTAATGGTGTACTCCAGCATTTTTCTCACACGATTTATATCAACCTTTTCATCAGAAAGGCAAGTGGTACTTTGGGAGTAGATACCCTCAAGCACCTCCTGCATCTTATTTTTCATTTCCTCTGTTGCAAGTAATGCCTCGCTCACGTCCTCATTTTCCGCTCTGTTTAAAAACAGCTGCATAAAGGGATAACCGCACATAACCTGCATTCTGGCATACTCCACCTGCTTAATCAGTTTAAACAGGTCCTTCTCCTTATCAGACACCCTGGATTTAATCTCAAGGGACATGAATTTAACGCTGTAATCATACACAAAGGTATAGACTCCCAGCTTCGATTCAAAATAGTGGAACAAAAGACCCTTACTTATGCCGGCCTCCTTGACTATATCATCACAGGATGCATGTCCGTAACCGTTCAGGGCAAAAACCTTAAGAGCTCCGTTTATCATCCTATCCTGTTTTTCTTTTTTAAGGTCAAAAAATTTCTCGTTCACTTATAATCCCCACTTTTATTTTCAGTCAAATAGTATTAATATATAAAGGTAAACATTCTAAGCCCCGAAAGGAGTATATCATGTCCAAGCGTTTTGGTAAATTTTTATTGTTCTCAACAGCAGTTGCAACAGCTTGCGCAACCGCTTACTACCTTTTATCTGAAAAGGACAGCATCCTTGACAAGGAAGAAGACAATGAGGACGATTTCGATTCATACGATACCGATATCCCGTATTCAGGTTCAAACTATGTTAAGCTGACACCCTCTGACAGTTCTTCATCAGATGATAAGGTTGAAGCCGAATCCGATTCAAATGATGCTTCCTGTGAAAATACCAACTCAGCCGAGGTTACCGATCCGGATGATTCTTCATCGGATTCAGCCGAGGTTACCGGTTCAGATAATTCTTCAGCTAACGGTTCTGCAACCCCATATGATTCTTCCGTAACAAAGGTAGAAAATATCTTCTAAAAACGCATAACAATATTGTAACAAATTGACCTCGCATATGCGAGGTCAATTTTACTTTTCTTTTTTTTCTTTAAGAGTTGTAAGTATAAGATCCTTTAATTCCCTTGATCGCTCCTTTAGATTATCGTTTTGCATGTTGGAATTTAACAGCCCCGCCACTATCTTGGCCGCCGTCTCGTAATCCTTGGCATAATATGCGAGCACCGCCACAAGATAATCTATTGTGTATCTGTCCATCCCGCATATGGGATAATCTTCTTTGCTTCTGGCCTCCAAAAAGCCTTTGTAAGCCTCTCCCAAGAATTCCAGTTCATCCTGATACAATTCCTGGGCCTTTTCGGCCTCTCCGTTGGCTGTAAGGTATTCTCTGTAGCCTCTCACAGTCCACGCGCCGTTTAAACAGATAAAGCCCTTTGTGCTGTCCTTATCCTTTTTAACCATGGAACAGGCGAGAGCCAGTGTATATCTGCTTATGGCCTCCTCGTAATCATATACCTCTCCCTCGGGTACTGAAAAGGTTATCACGCGGCTTATCTGGTCCATTATAGCTTTTCTCTGAGATGAGGTCACCTTGGAAAAGTACTTGGGCATTGCGGCATAACCGCATTTGGTGCACATAAGCACTTCGTATTTGTAAGGATCGATTACATCATATCTGTTCCTTAAATCGATATCCGTTCCCACAAGCCTTGTCTTACCTGTTTTTAACACCTTACTCTTAAAATGAGTACCGCAAACAGGGCATTCAAAGGTCTTGTCGTAAACCATATCGGCCTCTGTCAGGATTTTGGGCTTTTTAGGCTCCTCTTCCTGCTTTTTCTCAGGCTGCTTTTCCTCTTCCTCATATATAGACTTATCTTGCAGGTTTTTTAACCCAAACGCGGACAATCCGGACAATATCCCCATATGTTCAAACCGCCTTTCCCATTCAGACTGTGTAAATCTGCCTTATCCGGGTCAAAATATCACAAAACAACCCGTTATATTATTATTTTAATATAACAATTTTGCCTTCGCAACACAATTCAATATGGATTACAATGAAATCTTTATCCTGTTTCTACTGAGGTTGAAATTGTGTAGGCAAAGGCAAATATACTGATTCTTCAGGTCACATCACGGGTAAGATTAAATATTGCAACAACTGCATCCGATCACCACGCTACCGATTAGTGATGGAAAAGACGAATTCCTGTGAAGGCCATAACCATATTGTACTTGTCGGCACATTCAATAACAAGATCGTCTCTTACGCTTCCTCCGGGCTGAACAATATATTCAACGCCGCTCTTATGTGCTCTCTCAATATTATCTGAGAAGGGGAAGAATGCATCGGAACCAACGGTTACGCCGTCAAGATTCTTTAACCATGCTTTCTTTTCTTCTGCTGTAAATACCTCGGGCTTTGTTTTGAATACTCTCTCCCATGCTCCGTCAGCAAGAACATCCTCGTACTCATCGCCGATGTAAACATCAATGGCATTATCTCTGTCAGCTCTTCCCAGATCGTCTCTGAACCGGAGATTTCTAACCTTGGGAGCCTGTCTTAAGAACCAGTTGTCAGCCTTGCTGCCTGCAAGTCTGGTACAGTGAATTCTTGACTGCTGTCCGGCACCGATACCGATGGCCTGACCGTCTTTAACGTAGCATACGGAATTGGACTGTGTATATTTCAAAGTGATAAGAGCCACAATCATGTCGATTCTTGCCTCATCAGAGATGGTCTTATTCTTGGTAACGATCTTGGCCTTATCAATAAGCTCTTTAAGATTAAGGTCATTTCTTCCCTGCTCGAAGGTGATACCGAATACCTTCTTGGTCTCAACAGGTTCGGGCTTGTAGGAAGGATCGATCTTTATAATATTGTATGCGCCCTTTTTCTTCTGCTTAAGGATTTCAAGAGCCTCATCCGTATATCCGGGAGCGATAACACCGTCAGATACCTCTTTCTTGATAAGAAGTGCGGTATCCTTATCACACTCTGCAGACAAAGCAATGAAGTCACCGAAGGAAGACATTCTGTCAGCGCCTCTTGCTCTTGCATAAGCACATGCAAGGGGTGAAAGATTCTCATAATTCTCCACTCTGTAAATATCCGAAAGAACCTCATTTAGGGGTCTTCCCACTGCAGCACCTGCAGGGGAAACGTGCTTAAAGGAAGTTGCTGCAGGAAGACCTGTAGCCTCTGTAAGCTCCTTTACAAGCTGCCATGCATTAAATGCATCCAGGAAATTGATATATCCGGGCTTTCCGCAGAGAACCTCCACAGGAAGGTCACTATTATTATCCATAAAAATTCTTGAAGGCTTCTGATTGGGGTTACATCCGTATTTTAACTGAATCTCGTTCATTATTGTTTTGTTTCCTTTCGTTCTATTTATCCACGTTCATTGTTTATAATAAACTCTGTTTGCTCATGTTCACAGACCACGCGGCGTTTGTTTCACATCACAACCCCCACGTGTCTGTTTGTTCCGTTTGCCACTACCACGACAACTGACATCACATCCCGTACAACGTCAATTTATTTATGTCCGTTATCGTCACCACGTATTATTGATTTTTGTTTACGATTCTTGACTCGGTTTCGCCTGTAGCTATATCTATGAATCTTGTGAAGAGAGAAACCTTATTGTCCTCATTTAAAGCATTCCAGATATCATTGGTGAATGTATCGATATCTCCCTCTATATCCACCTTCTTAGGCTCACCCACAAAGCTCTTTAAAGGATCTGAAGGCTCAGCGTAGGTATGGATGAATCTTCCCACACCGTTTAAAGGAGCATCATAGGAATATGTGAATCTAAGATTGCAGTCGGGATTTCCGTCATCGCTCTTAAGAATTGACATATAGTAGGAAAAATCACCGTCTTTAACAGTAACAAGACCTGAAATTCTGGGAGTGTAATTGGGACCGTCGGGCTCATAGCAACGACATCTCAAAGACTCCTCAAAGGTCTCTCCTGCTTTCATGTGATCGTACACGGTATCGGTCTGGTCACCGTTGGTTACTATTGTCATATCATCAAGCACTCTTACAGGGGCATATATAATAAGGCTGGGATCCTCCAAAAGAGCGGGATCGAAGGCCTGTGTCTTAATGCCCTTTCCATCCTGCACAAACACCCTGTTTCTGGAGTTTGAGCTTCTGCCCATGATAAAGTAAGCTATTACCGCTTTGGTTCCGTCCTTTGATCTTCCGATCACGATTCCTCTTCCGGGATATGGATTTTGTGATAATTCCTTCAACAATG